>DASQFG010000001.1:0-18982 GCA_035633315.1 Nakamurella sp.
GTCGCGATCATGGACAACGGCAAGATCCTCCAACTCGGGCCACCCGCGGAACTGGTCCGCGAACTGGATGCGCCCACTCGGATCTCGGTGGAGGCGGCGGCGCTGACGGTCGAGGCGGCCGCGGCCATCGACGGGGCCGACGAGGTCAGCGCCGACGCGGTCTCCACCATCATCGCCACCCGTCGCCCGGCGCCGGTGCTGGCCGCGCTGGCCGACCTGGACGCGCTGGCGGGCCTGCAGGTGCGCGGCGGCACCCTGGAGGACGTGTTCCTGGCGCTCACCGGACGGGAGTACCGCGCATGAGGGCGTTCTGGAGCCTGTCCATGGCGATGCTCAAGGGCTTCTACCGGGACAAGGTGAGCCTGTTCTTCACCATCCTGTTCCCGCTGTTCTTCATCGTCATCTTCGGCACGATCTTCGCCAACGACAACGCAGCCCGCCCCAAGGTCATCGAGGTCGGCGCGGTCCCACTCATCGACACCCTGCCGGCGGAGGCGAGGGCCGAATTCGACCGGGTGATCAACCTGGTGCCAGGTACCACCCTGGACGCCGCCCTGGAAGAGGTGCAGAAGGGCGACGCGGGCGCAGCGGTCGAGCAACGGCAGAACACCCTGGTGTTGCACTACACGTCCGCCGACCCGGTCGTCGCCGGGACCGTGCAGGGCACCTTCTCGGCGTTCGTCGACCAGAGAAACATCCAGGTCTCCGGGGTCCCGCCGACCTACACGCTGCAATCCCAACAGGTGGAAGACGAGTCGCTGCAACCGATCCAGTACATCGCGCCGGGCATGATCGGATACGGCATCGCGGTCGGCGCGGTCTTCGGCGCGGCGCTGACGTTGATCACCTGGCGGGAGAAGAAGCTGCTCCGCCGGCTGCGGCTGGCCCCGGTGTCCACCGCGTCGGTGGTGGGTTCGCGGGTATCGGTGTCGATGGCCGTGGCGATCGGTCAACTCATCCTGTTCGTCGGCATTTCGGTGCTGCCGTTCCTCGGCCTGCAGCTGTCGGGAGCCTGGTACATGGCCGTCCCGCTGGTGATGGCCGGCACGCTGGCCTTCCTGGCGATCGGCCTGCTGGTCGGGTCGGTGGCCAAGACGGCGGAGGGCGGCAGCGGGCTGGCGAACCTGATCACCCTGCCGATGGCGTTCCTGTCGGGTGCGTTCATCCCGTTGGAGTCGGCGCCGGCGTGGCTGGTCGCCGTGTCCAAGTTCCTGCCGATGGGCTACCTGGTGGAGGGCATGAAGGACGTGATGGTGCGCGGTGAGCCCGCGTCCGCGGCGTTCCTGCCGATCGTGATCCTGTTGGGCTTCGCCGTCGCCATCACAGCCATCGCCACCCGGGTGTTCAAGTGGGACACCGCTTGAGTGTCAGGCGAAGTCACCGGCCGCCCTGCGCACCTTGGTGAGCAGCCTGGACAGCTCTTCGAGTTCCTTGTCGTCCAGCCCGACGAACCCGAAGTCGGCCGTGGTCACCGCGGTCGTCGCGTCGAGCAGGCGGGCCCTGCCGGCCTCGGTGAGCTCGACCAGGGTGGTGCGCCGATCGGTCGGATGCGGCAGTCGGCGGGCGAGGCCGTCGGATTCGAGCCTGTCGACGATGTTGGTGATCGACGTCGGGTGCAGTTGCAGCCGTTCGCCCATCAACCGCATCGGCAGCGAACCGCGCTGGGAGAAGGACAGCAGCACCAGCGCCTCGTAGCGGGCGAAGGTCAGGCCGTGCGGCTTGAGGCGCTCGTCGACGGTGGCCTGCAGGATCTGCTGGACCCGCATGACGTTGGTGACCGCCGACATGGACGCGTTCGGACCGATGCGTTCCGACCAGGTCTGCGCTGCTTTGGCAATGGGATCGAACGGCAGCGCCGGTACCGGGACGTGCGAGGTCATGGCAGCACGGTAGCGCAGCACGGTCGCGAGCTCGCGCTGCGCCGGGCACCCCGGGCCGACGCGCAATGCTCGGTGGTCCGACTATCGGATATCCTGGCATTTGTGGGGCACAACGGCCCCCGATCGGGAAGGACGTCCGGATGGGCAGCATCGACGCAGGTCACCAGGATATGACAGACGCAGATCACCGGGACGCGACGACCGACGCTGCGGCTCGGCGGTCGGTTGCCGGCGGCCGGCGGCGGTGGTCGGAACGCTTCGCCGCCGCCCAGGGCGCCGGGCGAGTGCGTGACGCCGATTACACGACGCTGTCGGGGATGAGCGTCGATCCGGTCTACGGACCCGGCCCAGGGGATGTGGTCGAGGGATTCGAGCGGATCGGCTGGCCGGGGGAGTTCCCGTTCACCCGGGGCCTGCACGCCACCGGCTATCGCGGAAAACCGTGGACCATCCGGCAGTTCGCCGGTTTCGGCAACGCGCAGGACACCAACACGCGCTACAAGATGATCCTCGCCGAGGGCGGGCACGGGCTCTCCGTCGCGTTCGACATGCCCACCCTGATGGGCCGCGATTCGGACGACCCGCGGGCGCTCGGCGAGGTCGGGCACTGCGGGGTGGCCATCGACTCCGCCGCCGACATGGACACCCTGTTCGACGGGATCGACCTGGGCGAGGTCACCACGTCGATGACGATTTCCGGGCCGGCCGTGCCGGTCTTCTGCATGTACCTGGTCGCCGCGCAGCGCCAGGGCGTGCCGGTCGCGACGCTGAACGGCACACTGCAGACGGACATCTTCAAGGAGTACATCGCGCAGAAGGAGTGGATCTTCCCGCCGGAACCGCACCTGCGGCTGATCGGCGATCTGATGGAGTACTGCACGGCCGACATCCCCGACTACAAGCCGCTGTCGGTGTCGGGTTTCCACATCCGGGAAGCCGGATCGACCGCCGCGCAGGAACTGGCCTACACGCTGGCGGACGGTTTCGGGTACGTCGAACTCGGCCTGGCCCGCGGTATGGACGTCAACCGGTTCGCACCGGGGTTGAGTTTCTTCTTCGATGCGCACATCGATTTCTTCGAGGAGATCGCGAAATTCAGGGCCGCCCGGAGAATCTGGGCCCGCTGGATGCGGGACGTGTACGGCGCGACCGACCCCCGCGCGCAGTGGCTGCGGTTCCACACCCAGACGGCCGGGGTGTCGCTGACCGCCCAGCAGCCAAACAACAACGTCGTGCGCACCGCGGTGGAGGCGATGGCGGCCGTACTCGGCGGCACGAACTCCTTGCACACCAACGCGTTGGACGAGGTTCTGGCGCTGCCCAGCGAGAAGTCGGCACAGATCGCCTTGCGCACCCAGCAGGTGATCATGGAAGAGACCGGCGTGGTCAATGTCGCCGATCCGCTCGGCGGGAGCTGGTACGTCGAGGCGCTCACCGACCGGGTGGAGGCCGAGGCCGAAAGGATCTTCACCCGGGTCAAGGACATGGCGGCGCTGGCGGTGCCGTCCGGCCGGCATCCGATCGGCGAGATGACCAGCGGCATCCTGCGCGGCATCGAGGACGGGTACTTCACCGGGGAGATCGCCGATGCCGCCTTCGCGTACATGCTGGCGGTGGAGAAGGGCGACAAGAAGATGGTCGGGGTGAATTCCAGGATCGGTGGGATCGGTGACGACCTGGAGATCCTGCGGATTTCCGGCCAGGTGGAGATGCAGCAGAACGAACTGCTGGCCAGGCGCCGGGCCGCCCGCGACGCGGTGCTGGTGCGGGCACGACTGGACGCGCTGGTCAGCGCCGCGCGGGGGACCGGGAACATGATCCCGGCGATGCTCGCGGCGGTCGAGGCGGAGGCCACCCTCGGCGAGATCTGCGACGCGTTGCGGGAGGTGTGGGGCACCTATACCGAGCCGGCGCGTATCTGATCCCCCAGCTCATCAGGGACCTTCGACCCTTTCACCCGTACCGCCCGGAAAGGGACGCTGAGACTCGATTAGCCTGGCGGTGACGGTCGGGGTCCGTCCCGCGCGGGACCCGGCGGGCATCACCTCGATCGACAGTGTCGTCCGGCCGACCGTTGGAGTTCACTATGTTGTCCCCTTATGCCGCCGATGCGGTGCGCGCCACCATTCCGATGGTGGCCGAGCATCAGGCCGAGATGACCCGGAAGTTCTACGGGATCATGGCCGCCACGCATCCCCCTGTGCTGCAGGCATTTGATCGCGGGTTTCACGATGCCGGCGTCGACCGCGAGGCGCTGATGAGCGCGGTCCTGCACTACGCCCGCCGGCTGGTGGACATGGCGGCGGTCAGGGACGGCGGGAACGTGTCCGAACCCAGTGGCCTGGAATCGCCCGGCCTCCGCCCGGTCATCGCCGCCTACCACGCGTCCGGGTTGACCCCCGACCAGGTGCTGATCGCAGCCAGGGTACTGTTCAAGGCCTTCACCGAGGTGCTGGGTGACCGCACGACGCCCGAGATCGCGCGGCATTGGGATCAGGTGTTCTGGCTCTTCGCGACCTCGTCCATCGCCGACGACGCGATGCGCTATCAGCACGGCGCGCCCACCGAGGTTGTCCGCTGGCGCCCGTGGACGGTCATCCGTCGCGAGGATGAGGCGACGGACACCATGTCCTTCACCCTCACCCCGGCCGACGGCGGACCGACACCCGGCTTCGCACCCGGTCAGTACGCGGCGGTCGCAGTGGACTTTCCGGACGGCACCAGGCACCTGCGGCACTACACCCTGGCCCACGGCCGGGAGCCCGGCTCCATCCGGATCACCGTGCGGCGGCTGCGCGGGTACGACGGCGCACCGGACGGTCTGGTGTCGACCTACATGCACGACTACGTCGATACCGGCGGCAGGCTCGACGTCGGGCCGTTCGTCGGCGATGTCACCCTCGACACGAGCTGGGCTCCGCTGATCCTGATCAGCGCCGGGGTCGGCATCACCTACACGGCGGCGCTGCTGGACGACGTCGCCGACAATCAGCCGGACCGCCAGGTGATCTCGGTGCATGCCGACCGGAGCCCCGGATCGCATGCGCTGATGAACGAGATCGCCCTGCACGCCTCCCAGCTGACGAACTTCATCCAGTACACCTGGTACGAGGCCCCCGACGACGGTCCGGAGGGGTCGGAGTCCGACGGCGGAACCGAACCCGATGTCGCGGGCCACGTGCGGTGGGGGCGCGTCAAGGTTCAGGAGCTGACCCTGCCGGGCACCGGGCAGATATACCTGTGCGGGCCGCTGGGATTCATGAACGACGTCCGCAACGGGCTGATCAGGATCGGGCACAACCCGAACCGGATCCACTACGAGGTGTTCGGCGCCGATCTGTGGGCCCGCCGCCGCAGTGCGGACGGCCCGTCCCTGCCGATCCAGGATCAGCAATCGCACGAGGAGCACGCCGACGTTCCCGAAGGGCAGGGACAGGAGCCGGATCCGGCCTGGTCCTGGTGAGCTCCTGGTGAGCCGGGGGTGGACTCAGCGCACAGCGGATGATCCGGTGGGCGAGCTCGTGTGAAGATGGGCGCATGACTCGCCCGCAATCCCGGCAGCAGACCGCCATGTCCGCGGCCTTCGCCGGCGCTGTCGACCTGTCCGGTCTGAAGAACCGCCCCGCGGCCCCGGCGCCCGGCGGCGGCCCCGCTGGCGGAAAGGGCCCTGGATCGGGCGCCGCGCCAGGTGCCCCCGCTCCTGGCCCGAGTACCGCCGGTGGGTCGCCGTTCGTCGTTGACGTCGACGAGGCCACCTTCGGCGACATCGTGCAGGCGTCCACCCAGGTGCTGGTGGTGATCGACCTGTGGGCCACCTGGTGTGAGCCGTGCAAGCAGCTCTCGCCCATCCTGGAGCGGCTGGCGACGGCTGCGGGTGGTTCCTGGGTGCTGGCCAAGGTGGATGTGGACGCCAATCCGCGGATCGCCCAGGCGTTCGGCGTCCAGTCGATTCCCACGGTGGTCGCCGTGGCCGGCGGTCAGCCGGTGGACGCCTTCTCCGGCGCACTGCCGGAACCACAGGTGCGGCAGTGGATCACCTCCCTGCTGGACGCGCTGCGCGACCAGCTGCCGGGCATCAAGGCAGCCGAGGCGCGGGCCGCGGCTCAGGTCGGCGATGACGGCCAGGAGCCCGAGCCCGAGCCCGAGGATCCGCGGTTCGTCGCCGCCGAGGAAGCCCTGGCGGCCGGCGACTACGCGGCAGCCGAGCGCGGCTACCGGCAGATCCTTGATGTCGAACCCGCGAACGCCGAGGCGGTGGCCGCGCTGGCACAGACCACGCTGCTGTCTCGGGTGGAGGCGGCGCCCCCGGACGTGCTGGAAAGGGCCGCGGTGTCGCCTGAGGACGTGGACGCTCAACTCGCCGCGGCCGATCTCGAGCTGGCCTCCGGGCTGGTGAAGGAGGCGTTCGACCGGCTGATCAGCACGGTCCGGCGGACCTCGGACGAGGACCGGACAAAGGCCCGCGAGCATCTGGTGGAGCTGTTCGGGCTGTTCCCGCCGGACGACGAGCAGGTGGTCAAGGCGCGCCGGGCGTTGGCGGCCGCGCTGTACTGAGCTGTACCGAGCAGTGCCTTCCCCTGTCGTCTCCGGTCCGGCATTGTTTTAATGGAAGAGAATGTGCCGGCCGTCGGGTGACCAATCGAGGGGTCCCCGGCGCGCAGATCCCAAGGGGCGACGCGCTTCTCACACCCGTTGGCGAGAGTGCTGCCGATCAGAAAATGAACTCGTCGGATTTTCGAGCGCGGAGTTTCAGTCGCAGCCGCCGAGGCCGTGACGGAAGCCGTCGGCGTAGCCGGCCACCTGCTCGAACGTCGCGCCGGGCCGACTGCGGATCAGGTCGAGCGCTTCGTCGGCGTCGCCCGGCCACGATCCCAGCTGACCCGCCTCGGTCTTTCCGAACACCGACGCCACCCAGGCGCCGGCGAAACACGCTGCGCCGGTGTCGGTTCCGGTGACAGCCCGGCCGGTGGCCAGCGCGGCGGCAGTGGCCGCGGCGAACTGCCCGTACGGCTGCGCGGCCGTCAGGTCCGCCTGGTCGGCGGTGGTCGGTGCGGCGGCGTTCGGCAGACCTGCGGCGCCCACAAAATCGGCCACCGACGCGGCCGCGGCGGCCAGTGCCTGATCGGTCGAGGCGAACCGGGGCTGCATGGACGGCGTGCCGACGACGCCGGCCCGGCCCAGCGTCAGGTCCAGATCGTCCACGGTCAGCGTGTGGCAGGCGTCCGCGCCGTCGCGATACCCGCGCAGCAGGAAGGTCAACCGGTCAAGGCCGAGGCCGTGCGCCGTCGGGTCCGACGGCGAGAGGGTCACCGGATCGCGGAAGTCGAGCACCGGGGTGATCGCCCGCAACACGGACCCGGCCGGCACCCGGACCCGGGACGTGTTCCCGGCGACGGCCCAGGCCAGAAACGCACCGGCATCGCAATCGGCCTGCGCCTCGATGAGGATCGACGGGTAGCGGGAGGGATTTGTACGGCGGTCGGCAGCCGTCGGCCCGATCCTGGCCCGCACGGAGTGGGCGAACTCGTGCGCGAACGCGGTGGCCAACGCGGCCGGACCGTACTGCCCGAGCAGCACCGGCACCAACGCAGCGGAATCGAAGACGATGCCGTCCCCCTGCGGGCAGTAGAAGGCGTTGCCGGCGATCTGCGCCGGTTCCTGGATGCACAGCGCGGAATCCCCGGCCGAACCGCCCGCAGTGCCGACCGACGAATCCATGGCGACGTAGCCGCCGGCCGGCCGGGCCGACCCCGGCAAGCCGTGCGCCGACCAGAAGTCCTCCAGATCGGCCAGCACCGCGCCGACATCCCGGTCGTTGCCGGTCAGGTCGGCCGCAGCGCCGGGGGACAGGGGAACCGTGGAAATGGGCACGCCGCCCGCTGCCGGGTCGATGCGCTCGGCGGCCACCGGCGAGCCCGCAGCGCTGGCCGCGGCCACCTCGACCGCGATCGCCGTGACGATGGTGACCGTGGCCGCCAACACGGCGGCGACACAGACGATGACAGCAACGCCGACCCAGGTGGGCCGGCGTTGCAGTCCGGTGCTCGTCAGCAGCTCACTGAGCTGATTCGGGAACCAGCCACAGTGCGCCCAGCGGCGGGATGGTGATCGTCGCCGACGCCGGTTGCCCGTGCGATGGGTTCTCGGCGGCCACCACGGCGCCCATGTTGCCCGCGCCCGACCCGCCGTACAGCTCCGAGTCGCTGTTCAGTGCCTCGCGCCAGACGCCGGCGAACGGGAGCCCGATGCGGTACCCGCTGTGCGGCATCGGGGAGAAGTTCAGCACGCAGGCGACCACCGAACCGTCCGTGCCCCACCGCAGGTAGGCCAGCACGTTGCCCTCGCGGTCGTTCGCGTCCAGCCAGGTGAATCCGGAAGGGGTGAAGTCCTGGCTGTACAGCGCCGGGCTGCTCTTGTAGATGCGGTTGAGGTCGCCGACCAGCCGGCGCACACCGGCATGCAACGGGTAGTCCTTGAGCTGCCAGGGCAGCTGGATCGCCTGGTTCCATTCCCAGGGGTTGCCCAGTTCCTGCCCCATGAACAGCAACTGCTTACCCGGGTGCGCCCACTGGTGGGCGAGGAACGTCCGCAGCGTGGCCGCCTTCTGCCATTCGTCACCGGGGATCTTCGACCACAGCGACCCCTTGCCGTGCACCACCTCGTCGTGCGAGATCGGCAGCACGAACTGCTCGGAGAAGGCGTACATCAACGAGAAGGTCATCTCGTTGTGGTGCCACGAGCGGTAGATGGGGTCGCGGGAAATGTAGCCGAGACTGTCGTGCATCCAACCCATGTTCCACTTCAGGTGGAACCCGAGGCCGCCCAGGTGGGTAGGCCGGGTGACCCCCGGCCACGCGGTGGATTCCTCGGCGATCATCAGCACGCCGGGAACCCGCTTGCCGACGGTCGCATTGGTCTCCTGGATGAACGCCACGGCGTCGAGGTTCTCGTTGCCGCCGTAGATGTTCGGCAGCCACTGGCCGTCCTCGCGGGAGTAGTCCAGGTACAGCATCGATGCGACCGCATCGACCCGGAGGCCGTCGATGTGGTATTCCTCCAGCCAGTACAGCGCGTTGGCGACGAGGAAGTTGCGAACCTCCCGGCGACCGAAGTCGAAGACGAACGTTCCCCAGTCGAGCTGCTCGCCGCGCCGCGGGTCGGCGTGCTCGTACAGCGACGTGCCGTCGAACTTGCCGAGCGCCCATTCGTCCTTCGGGAAGTGCGCCGGCACCCAGTCCAGGATCACCCCGATGCCGGCCTGGTGCAGCCGGTCGATGAGGTACCGCAGGTCGTCCGGCGGGCCGAAGCGCGGGTCCGGGGCGTAGTACGAGGTCACCTGGTAGCCCCAGGACGGCGCGAACGGGTGCCCGGCCAGCGGCAGGAACTCGACGTGGGTGAATCCGGTCTCGCTGAGATCGTTGATCAGGTCGTCGGCCATTTCGCGGTAGTCGATGCCCACCTTCCAGGACCCGGCGTGCACCTCGTAGATCGAGATCGGTCCGTTGAGCTGATCGGCCTGTGCCCGGGTCGACATCCAGTCGGCGTCGTTCCACTCGTGACGCGCAACGGTGACCATCGATGCGGTGGCCGGCGGCACCTCGGCCGCATACGCCATCGGGTCGGCCTTCTCCCGCCAGACGCCGTCCTGGCCGAGGATCTGGAACTTGTACCGGGTGCCCTCGCCGACGCCCGGCACGAACAGCTCCCAGACACCGGACGAACCGAGCGACCGCATCGGGGTGCCGGCCCCCGACCAGTGGTCGAAGTCGCCGCTGACCCGGATGCCCCTGGCATTGGGCGCCCACACCGCGAACGACGTGCCGGTCACCTTGCCGCCGGGAGTGTCGTAGGTCCGGACGTGAGCACCGAGCACGTCCCAGAGGTTCTCGTGCCGGCCCTCACCGATCAGGTACAGGTCGACCTCGCCGAGAGTGGGCAGCCAGCGGTAGGGGTCGTCCACCTCGTAGACGGCGCCGGGGCCGTAGTCCACCCGGATCCGGTAGTCGCCGACCGGGCCGTCGAAGACGGCCGTGAACACCCCGCCGTGGGTGTGGGTGAACGGGGTCTGTTCGCCGCCCATCAGCAGGGTGACGTTCTTGGCGTTGTGGCGCAGCGTGCGCACCACCGTGCGGCCGTCGCCGGTCGGGTGCGCGCCCAGGATGCCGTGCGGGTCGTGGGTGTCGCCGCCGATCAGCTTCTCGTACTCATCGATGCTCGGGCCGGCCGGCGTCGAGGGCTGGGCGGCATCCGGCGCGCTGGCGTCGTGGGTGGTGGTGACGCCGCCGGGCTTGGTCTGGTCGCGACTGGTGCCGGCGCCCTCGCCGCTGGCCAGCGGGGTGGCCACGGTCTGCGGAGGCTTGGACCCGGCGCCCGATGCCGCAGACCCTGCTGTACGGGCGGTCGCGGGTTCGGTGGCGGGTTCGGTGGCCGGTTCGGTGGCGGCCGCCTCCGCCGCGGCTGTCGCGGCCTTGGGCCTGGACTTTGCGGGGGTCTTCGCCGCGGGGGCCTTCGCCGCGGGGGTCTTCGCCGCCGCCGTCTTGGCAGTCGCTGTTGTTGCAGGAGCCGGCTTGCGGGCCCGGGTCGCCTTGGCCGGTGCAGCCGGGGCGTCCGCCGCGGGATCCGGTGGGTTGTTGGTGGTCACGAGATTCCTCCGGCGTTGATGAGGGCGACAACGGCCTGCATGGGGATGGCTACCCAACGCGGACGGTGTCCATGTTCGTAGACAACTTCGTACAGCGCTTTGTCAAGCTCGAATGCCCGCAGCAGGCTACCCGCCTTCCGGGGGTCGTTGCCCGCCACACTCGCATACCCGTCACTGAACGCGCGCCGGTTCCGCTCGGCCCATTCGGCCGCCCGGTACTTGTGCTGCGCGTCCGTGTGTTGGCTGATCACCAGACCGCGCGCCGCGTAGTCGAACGAGCGCAACATCCCCGCGATGTCCTTCAGCGGGCTGTGCAGCGATCTGCGGTACGCCAGCGGCTTGGACGGTTCACCCTCGAAATCGATGATGCTCCAACCGTTCAGCGTGCGAAGAACCTGGCCCAGATGCAGATCGCCGTGGATGCGTTGCACGGTGATGCCGGCCGCGTGATCGCCGGCCCTGGCGAAGGTCGCCAGGATCTCCTCGCGGTGCTCGGCGAGATCGGGCACCAGGCTGATGGCGACCTCGGCGTCGGTGACCATCTGATCGAGGATCTTCGACAGCTCGGACTGGTGGGCCACCGTGGTCCCGAAGGCCTGCGCCAGGTCGGCGTGCACAGCGGCAACGGCCGCGCCCAACCGGTGCGATTCCGCGGCGAAATCGCCGCCCACCTCGTCGGCGCGCAGATCGCCCTCGCTCATCAGATCGCGCACGCTGGAGGTGGCCATCGCCCAGCCGTCCGCACTGTTGGCGAAGAACTCGGTGAGCAGCCCGAGAGTGGTCTCCTCGCCCTGCACCGGCCCGGTGATCACGCCCAACGGCTGCGCGATGTGTGTCGAACCGACGGCATGCAGCGCTCGGAGGATCTCGGCGTCCGGGTTGGGACCGGGTTCCAGCCGGCGGAAGACCTTGAGGATGGCCGAATGCCCGTACACGATCGACGTGTTGGACTGTTCGGCGCCGATCACCAGCCCCGGTGCGCTGGTGTCGATGACGGCGTCCGGCTCGGCCCTGGCCTGCACGTCACCGAAGTCGGTGTTGTCCGCGATGGCCCTGATCAGCAGCGCCGCTACGTTCTGGTCCTGCAGCGCGTCGTAGGCCACCCGGCCCCACCCGGAGCCGATCGTCGCGTGGGCCAGCCGATCCGGAAGCTGCCAGCTCCAGCCGATCCACAGTTGGTAGCGCTGCAGGCCGAACAGGGTGTCCACGGTGAAGAGCACCTGCTCGATGTCGGAACCGTGCAGGTCCCTGGCGGCCACGGCCCGACCGATGATCTCGATGGTGCCCAGCTCCTGGCCCTTGGCCGAGAACCAGCGCTGGTGGGGCAGGTACTCCGCGAGGATGGGGATCAGCACGTGGTCGGCCAGCCCGACCCCTTCTGACTCCACCGCTGCCGCTTCCGCTGAAGATGCTTCAACTGATTCCTCGTCGCTCATTCGGTCACATCACCTTCCTTCGCCGGTGATGTCGAGCCAGTAGAAACCGTGGCCCGGCAGGGTCAACAGATAGGGCAGCTGACCGATCCGGGGGAACGGCGTGCCACCGGTCAGCTCGACCGGCACCGCCCCCTGATGGTCACGCAGGTTCAGCTCCACCGGCTGAGGAAAGCGGGACAGGTTGTTGACGCACAGCACGGTGTGTGCCGGCTGATGCTCGTCGCCGTCGTGGTGCAGCGTGTAGGACAGCACCGTCGGGTTGGAACCGCCGAGATCGGTGAACTGACCGACGGCGAACGCGGCGTACCGCTTACGGATCTCGATCATCCGCCTGGTCCAGTGCAGGAGCGAGGCGGTGGAGTTCATCTGCGCCTCGACGTTGACGGTCTGGAACCCGTAGACCGGATCCATGATCGTCGGCAGGTACAACCTGGCCGGATCGCAGCGGGAGAACCCGGCGTTCCGGTCGGGTGACCACTGCATCGGGGTGCGGACGCCGTCCCGGTCGCCGAGCCAGATGTTGTCGCCCATCCCGATCTCGTCGCCGTAATACAGCACCGGCGAGCCCGGCAGGCTCAGCAGCATGGCGGTGAACAGTTCCTGCTGGTTGGTGTCGTTGTCCAGCAGGGTCGCCAGCCGCCGGCGGATGCCGATGTTCGCCTTCATCCGTGGGTCCTTGGCGTACTCGGCCCACATGTAGTCGCGATCCTCGTCGCTGACCATCTCCAGTGTCAGCTCGTCGTGATTGCGCAGGAAGATGCCCCACTGGCCGCTCTCCGGGATGGCCGGCGTCTGCGCCAGGATCTCCGAGACCGGGAACCGCTGCTCCCGCCGCGCCGCCATGAAAATGCGTGGCATCAAAGGGAAGTGGAAGCACATGTGGCACTCGTCGCCGCCGACGCTGGGATCACCGAAGTAGTCGACGACGTCGGCGGGCCACTGGTTGGCCTCCGCCAACAGGATGGCGTGCGGGTATTCGGCGTCGATCACCTTGCGGCACCGCCGGAGGAATTCGTGGGTCTGCGGCAGGTTCTCGCCGTTGGTGCCCTCCTCCTCGAACAGGTACGGCACCGCGTCGAGCCGGAATCCGTCGATGCCGAGGTCCAGCCAGAACCGCAGGATGTCGATCATCTCGTCGCCGACGGCCGGGTTCTCGAAGTTCAGGTCCGGCTGGTGGGAGAAGAACCGGTGCCAGAAGTACTGCCTGCGCACCGGATCGAACGTCCAGTTGCTGGGCTCGGTGTCGACGAAGATGACCCGCGCGTCGGGGTAGCCGGTGTCGTCGTCGGCCCAGACGTAGTAGTCGCCGTACGGTCCGGTCGGGTCCCGGCGCGATTCCTGGAACCAGTGGTGGGCGTCGCTGGTGTGGTTCAACACCAGATCGGTGATGACCCGGATGCCACGGGCGTGCGCCGCATCCAGCAGCGCCACGAAGTCCTCGACGTTGCCGAATTCGGGCAGCACCTTGCGGTAGTCGGAGATGTCGTAGCCGCCGTCGCGCAGCGGCGAATCGTAAAAGGGAGGCAACCAGAGACAATCAATACCCAGCCAGGCCAGGTAGTCCAGCCGGTCGATCAGGCCCCGCAGATCGCCGGTGCCGTCCCCGTTGGAGTCGGCGAAGGCCCGGACGAGCACCTCGTAGAAGACCGCGCGTTTGTACCACTCCGGCTCCGGCGCAATCTTTCGTGCGGAATGAAAATCGCTGGCCAGCGGCTCGTGGACAGACGAGTGCGCCACCTGCCCGGCGGTCTGGGTCATGCTTACCCTTCTTCGATCAAGTGCGGTTCGTCGATCAGGTGTGCCGGCTGGGACCGGCTGGTGGTGACCGGCTGGTGGTGACCGGCTGTTGGTGACCGGCTGTGAGTGACCGGCTGTGAGTGAGAAGAGGACTACTGGTTCCGTACCCGCAGGATGTGCGCCGCCCGCCAATGCGGGTCCAGCCCGACGGCGTTGCGTTGACCCCAGTGGTAGACCTCTCCGGACAGCTCATCGGTGACCTCGACGACGTCGTTCCAGTCCAGGCCGAGGGCCGGCATGTACAGGTCGGTCTCGCCCCACTGTTGGGAGTGCGAGTCCAAGCAGACGACGACGATCACGGTGTCGCCCGTGCTCTCGTCGCGGCGCGAGTAGCACAGCAGGCTGTCGTTCGAGATGTCGTGGAACCACAGGCCTTTCATGCGCTGCAGGGCGGGGTGCTGGCGGCGGATCTCGTTCAGCCTGGTGATCAACGGCTCCAGCGACCTGCCCTGGGTGAGGGCGGCCTGGTAGTCGCGCGGTCGCAGCTGGTACTTCTCCGAGTCCTCGTACTCCTCGCTGCCCGGCTTGACCGCCTCGTGCTCGAACAGTTCGAAGCCGGAGTAGACGCCCCAGCTCGGCGACAGGGTCGCGGCCAGCACGGAGCGGATCGCGAACATGCCGGGGCCGCCGAACTGCAGGGAGGCATGCAGGATGTCCGGAGTGTTCACGAAGAAGTTCGGCCGCATGTAGTCCGAGCCCTCGACCAGCTCGACCCCGTAGTCGGTGATCTCCTGCTTGTAGGTCCGCCAGGTGAAGTAGGTATAGGACTGGGTGAACCCTAGGCGGGCAAGTTCGTGCATCATGGCCGGCTTGGTGAACGCCTCCGCCAGGAAGATGGCCTCCGGGTTCTTCTCGTGGACCTTGGCGATCAGCCACTCCCAGAAGTTGATCGGCTTGGTGTGCGGGTTGTCCACCCGGAAGATCGTCACGCCGTGGTCGATCCAGTACTGGACCACCCGGAGCACCTCGGCGTAGACCCCGGCGGGGTCGTTGTCGAAGTTCATCGGGTAGATGTCCTGGTACTTCTTGGGCGGGTTCTCGGCGTAGGCGATCGATCCGTCCGGCCGGGTGGTGAACCACTCGGGGTGCGCGGTGACCCAGGGGTGGTCCGGCGCGCACTGCAGGGCCAGGTCAAGGGCGACCTCGAGCCCGCGTTCCCTGGCGGCGGCCACGAACTCGTCGAAATCCTCGATGGTGCCCAATTCAGGGTGGACGGCGTCGTGGCCGCCGTCCTTCGATCCGATCGCCCACGGCGACCCGACGTCCCGCGGATCGGGGTTGACGGTGCCGCCCGGCTCGGCAGGATTGTTGCGGCCCTTGCGGTTCACCTCGCCGATCGGATGGATGGGCGGCAGGTAGACGATGTCGAAGCCCATCGACTTGGCCCGGTCCAACTGGAAGACCGAATCCTTGAAGGTGCCGTGCCGGATCGGCAGCCCCTGCGCGTCGATCTCCGCGCCGCTGGAGCGAGGGAAGAACTCGTACCAGGAACCGAACTCGGCGAGCGGCCGGTCGACCCAGATCTTCACCGGATCCGAGACGGTGACCAGTTCGCGGATCGGGTCGGCCGTGAGCACCGGCCACATCTCTGCGGACAGTGCCGGCCCGATGCGCTCGGGCACGGAGCGGAAGGCGTCCCGTAATGCATCGATGGCGGCCTTGATGGCACCGGCGTACCGCTGCTTGGGGCGCGCCGCGATCCTCTCCAGCAGCAACGCCCCGGTCTCCAGGTCGTTGGCCATCTCCTCGCCGGATTGGCCGACCCCTGACTTGGCCTCGACCGCATGCCGCCAGGTGCCGAGCGGGTCGCTCCAGGCCTCGACCTGCAGCGTCCACAGGCCCTGCCGGTCGGGCACCACGGTCGCCTCGTACTTCGTGCTCCAGGATGCTTCCCTGGCCATCCGGAGCAGCGGCCCGGCGTCCTTGGCCTTGGCCGACGTCCGTCGGCGGGTGCCGGGCGGAACGGGTGGGCGCCACACGACATTGGCCGCCACGGCGTCGTGTCCCTCCCGGAACACGCTCACCGAAACGGTGATCACTTCACCGACCACGGCCTTGGCCGGGTAGCGGCCGCAGGCGACGGTAGGGGAGATGTCGTTCAGCGCTATGCGTCCAGCCACCGGGCCAACGTACCGTAGGTCCTCCGGGGCGCAGTTCAGGTCCGGCCACCCGCGCGGAACGCCTCGGACGCGACCGACGGAGACCCGTCGGACGCCCTGTCGGACGCCCTGTCGGACGCCCTGTCGGACGACGTGTCGGACGACGTGTCGGACGACGTGTCGGACGACCGATCGGATGCTGGTGGGCGCATCCAGGCAGCCGTCCGGCGCTTCGCGGCCCGGTTCGCTGTTGACGCACGGTGTTCGGCAGGAGACCGTCGGCCAGCAGGTGGCCGGGCATTTCCCCAGTTTCGTGGGCGGGAACGTGCCGTTCTGGGTGTTTATCGCCCGTTTTCCGCCACCGGTTGCCGCCGGGCGAACTGCGCTCGACCTGCTAAACCGATTCTGCCTGGGCACTCTCGTTCGGGTTACACACTGTTGAACACACCGCCGCTGGTTTTTCGAAAGGCCCGTGAGGAAGTAAATTGATCCCTCGTGAAGGCCCTTCGACGTTTCACCGTGCGCCCGCAGCTGCCGCAGGCCCTGCAACCGCTCGGTGCGCTGATCCGCAACCTCCGGTGGTCCTGGCATCCGGCGAGCCAGGACCTCTTCGCCGATATCGACCGCCGGCTCTGGACCAAGCTCGAGGGTGACCCCCTCAAGCTGCTCGGAGCCGTGTCGGTGTCCCGCCTGGAGGAGCTCGCTGTCAACGAGTCCTTCCTGACGCGGATGCACAACCTCGCCGAGGATCTCGATCATTACCTCACCGATCCGCGGTGGTACCAGAACCAGATCGCCAGTGGTGAGGACCTGCCCGCGGCCATCGCGTACTTCTCCATGGAGTTCGGCGTCACCGAGGTGCTGCCGAACTATTCCGGCGGCCTGGGCATCCTGGCCGGTGACCATCTGAAGTCCGCCTCCGACCTGGGCGTGCCGATCATCGGGGTCGGCCTGCTCTACCGGTTCGGGTACTTCTGGCAGTCGCTTTCCTCCGACGGCTGGCAGCAGGAGCACTACCCCGCGCACGATCCGCAGGGTCTTCCGATCGACCGGGTGCTCGGTGCCGACGGGCACCAGCTGTCCGTCATAGTCCCGATGCCGGGCGGCCGCCAGTTGACCGCGCGGATCTGGGCCGCCAAGGTGGGCCGGGTGCCGTTGCTGCTGCTGGACGCCGACAACGAGGCGAACGACGACTTCCTCCGGCAGACCACCGACCGGCTGTACGGCGGCGACCAGGACCACCGCATCAAGCAGGAGATCCTGCTGGGCATCGGTGGCGCCCGTGCGGTGAACCTGTTCGCCGAGGCGACCGGGCACGCGATGCCCGAGGTCTTCCACATGAACGAGGGTCACGCCGGTTTCCTGGGCCTGGAGCGCATCCGGTCGCTGATCGCGGACAAAGGGCTCACCTTCTCGGAGGCGCTCACGGCGGTGCGGGCCGGCACGGTCTTCACCACCCATACCCCGGTGCCGGCGGGTATCGACCGCTTCCCGGTCGACCTGGTTCGGCATTACCTGGATGCCGGCGGGGACGGGCAGTCACGATTGCTGCCGGGTATCTACGCCGACGAGGTCATCGCGCTCGGCTCCGAGGACGATCCCAGCCGGTTCAACATGGCGCACATGGGCCTGCGGACGGCGCAGCGCGCCAACGGCGTGGCCAAGCTGCACGGTTCGGTGTCGCGCAACATGTTCGCCCCGCTCTACCCGGGTTTCGAGCCTGACGAGGTGCCGATCGGCTCGGTCACCAACGGGGTGCACCTGCCGACCTGGGCCGCGCGGGAGATGTACGACGTGGCCGGCGACATGGCCGACTGGCAGGACCTGGCCTCCGCCTCGGAGTGGCCGGCCGCCGAGAAGGTGTCCAGCGAACGGCTGTGGGACCTGCGGCAGACCCTGCGGCAGCGGCTGGTCGCGCTCGCGCGGAACACCGTGCGGAGTTCGTACCTGCAGCGCGGCGCCACCGTCGCGGAGCTGGGCTGGACCGAGAGCATCCTGGACCCGGCGATCCTGACGATCGGGTTCGCCCGCCGGGTGTCCACCTACAAGCGGCTCACCCTGATGCTGCGCGACCCCGCCCGGCTGCGGAAGATCCTGCTCGACCCCGAGCGTCCGGTGCAGATCATCGTCGCCGGAAAGGCGCACCCCGCGGACGACGGCGGCAAGCGGTACATGCAGGAGATGGTGCGGTTCACCGACGACCCGACGATCCGGCACCGGATCGTCTTCCTGCCCGACTACGACATGGGCATGGCCGCCGTGCTGTGTGCCGGCGCCGACGTCTGGCTGAACAACCCGGTCCGGCCGCAGGAGGCTTCGGGTACCTCGGGGATGAAGGCCGCGCTGAACGGCGGGCTCAACCTGTCCATCTCCGACGGCTGGTGGGACGAGCTGTACGACGGTCACGACGGCTGGACCATTCCAACCGCTGACGGGGTCGGCAACGAGACCCGGCGGGACGACCTGGAAGCCGCCGCGCTGTACGACCTGATCGAGAAGCGGGTGGCTCCGCTGTTCTACCGGCGGAACGACGCCGGCCGTCCCGACGGCTGGGTGGATACCGTGCGGCACACGCTGGCCTACCTCGGCCCGCGGGTGCAGGCCACCCGGATGGTGCGCGACTACGTCACCGGCTACTACGGTCCGGCGTCCGTGCTGTCCAGGGAGGTGACCACGGACCTCACCGTGGCCAAGGGCCTGGCCGCATGGAAGGACCAGGTGCGCGCTGCCTGGCCGAACGTCAGGGTGGTCAGCGTCGATACCTCAGGGATCGGCACCGAGCCCTCGCTGGGCAACGTGATGACCGTGCGCGCGTACCTCGACCTCGGGGGCCTGGCCGCGGAGGACGTCGAGGTGCAGACGGTCACCGGCCGGGTCGACATGAACGAGCAGCTGCATGACATCTCGACCATGCCGATGACCTTCGTCGGCAACGGCGACGGGTTCCGGTACGAGGCGCACCTGCCGCTGACCACCTCCGGGCCGGTCGGGTACACGGTCCGGGTGCTGCCCAGGAACAAGCTGCTCGCCTCGCCGGCGGAAATGGGCCTGGTCACCACCGCCTGACCCGGCGATGTCACCAGACCCCGCAGGCGTGTTGAGCCGCGCCTCTTTGGGGCGCGGATCAAC
>DASQFG010000002.1:0-10564 GCA_035633315.1 Nakamurella sp.
CCGCGCCAACCTGCCCAGGCGGCCGCCGATCACCCCCAGGACGGCAACCAGGTCTCCATCTGCAGCCGGTCCGGGGTGATCGGTTCCCCGGTCAGCACCGGCCAGAGCCAGATGAAGTTGGCGACCACCAGCCCGACATAGATGGCCACTACGGCGACGGACGTCAGCCGCCGTTCCACGCCGACCTGCGCCGGGCCCAGGATGTCGCCGAGCACCAGTGCGATCCCGATGACCAGGAACGGGGCCAGCGGGGTGGCGTAGAAGAAGTACATCTGCCGGTCCAGGTTGGTGAACCAGGGCAGGTAGCCCGCGCCGTAGGCGACCAGCACCGCCGCGTACCGCCAGTCGAGCCGGCCGATCGCCTTCCACAACGCCCAGACCAGCACGAACAGCGAGACCCACCACAGCGCCGGGGTGCCGATCAGGAAGATCCGCTGGACGCAGTCGTTCCGGCCGTCGCCGCAGCCGGTGGTGGGGCCCTGCACGAAATACAGCACCGGCCGGGTTCCCAGCGGCCACGTCCACGGCTTGGACTCCCAGGGGTGGCGCTGCGCCGGGTCGGTCGGGGTCAGCAGGTGGGAGTGGAAGTCGAGCATCTTCCAGGTCCACTGCCACAACTCGTTGGACCAGGTGGAGGCCAGGTCGTACAGCAGGCCGCTCTTCCAGTCGCTGCGGTTCGGCGGGACCGCGACCAGGGTGTGCCGCGGCCAGACCGTCTCGGAGGCGAACCAGGCCCACCAGCTGGCGACGTAGACCAGCGCCGGCACGATCGTCAGCGACCAGATGTTCGGCAGCAGATCCCGGCGGATGACGGCCCAGATCGGCCGGCGGATGCCCACCTCGCGGCGCGCGCAGAAGTCCCAGATCAGCACCATCGCGAAGAACGCGACGATCCAGTACGCGCCGGACCATTTGACCGCGGTGGTCAGCCCCAGCAGCACACCGGCGGCGAACCGCCACCAGCGCGCGCCCAGCGCTATCCCGGCCCGGTGCCCGGGGAGCGACCCGTCGGCGAGGGCCGCGGCCAGCCGTGCCCTGACCTGGTCCCGGTCGGCGATGATGCACGCGAACGCCGCCAGCACGAACACTTCCTGGAACACGTCGAGAAGGGCGGTGCGGGCCATCACATGGCTGACCCCGTCGCAGATCAGCAGCACCCCGGCAATCCCACCGAGCAGCGTCGACCTGGTCATCCGCCGGGTCACCCGGATGATCAACAACACGCTCACCACACCGGCGACTGCCGAGGCGAGCCGCCAGCCGGTGGGGTTGTAGCCGACCAGCCACTCACCGATCGCGATCAGCTGCTTGCCGAACGGCGGGTGGACGACGACCCCGAAACCCTGGTTGTCCTCGACGCCGCCGTTGCGCAGCACCTCGGCGGCCTGGATGGCGTAGTACTTGCCGTCGAACAGCGGTGTGCCGACCTTGCCGTCGAACGGCGGCGGGCCGACGTCCGAGTACTGCCCGATACCGGCGAACCGCACCACCGCGGCAACGGCGGTGATGATCGCGGTGACCAGCCAGCCGCGGGCACGGTCGTCGGGTGGCGGAGGCAGCACCCGGCGTCGAGGCCGGATCGGGGCGACGATCGACGGGATGGCGCCGATCGGCACCACACCGGCTGCCGGGTCGGGTCTGCCCTCGACGCCGTCGGCGTCGGTGTCTGCGGCTGTGTCGACGTCGGGGCCACCCGCCGCGGGCCGAGTTCCCGGTGCGGTGGTGACGTTCGACGGGAGCGGGCCGTCCGCCCGGTCGTCGCGATCGGCGACAGCGGACAGGACGGGCATGGCGTCGATCGTAGGGTGACGTGGTGACAGCGGACGTGAAGGCGGGTCGGCTGGTGCTGGCCGGAACACCGCTGGGTCGGGTTTCCGACGCGTCCGCGGGGCTGCGGAACGTCCTGGCCTCCGCCGACGTCGTCGCCGCGGAGGACACCCGGCGGTTGCACCGGTTGGCCGCCGATCTGGGCATCGACATCACCGGCTCGGTGATCTCCTACTACGAGGCCGTCGAGCAGGCCCGCATCCCGGCACTGCTCCAACGCATCGCCGGCGGGGACACCGTCGTACTGGTCACCGATGCCGGGATGCCGTCCGTCTCCGATCCCGGTTACCGGCTGGTCGCGGCGGCGGCGGACGCCGGGCTGCTGGTGACGTCGGTGCCGGGACCGTCGGCGGCCATCACCGCGCTGGCGTTGTCGGGCCTGCCATCCGACCGGTTCTGCTTCGAGGGGTTCCTGCCGCGCAAGTCCGGTGAACGCACCCGGGCGCTGGCGGGCCTGGCCGGCGAGCCCCGGACGATGATCTTCTTCGAATCGGTGCACCGGCTGGCCGAAACGGTGGCCGCGATGGTGGCGGCCTTCGGCACCGGCCGGCCGGCCGCGCTGTGCCGGGAGCTGACGAAAACCTACGAGCAGGTGGTCAGGGGATCGTTGGCCGAGCTGGCGGCGTTCGTCGCGGACGGGGTGCGGGGTGAGGTGACGTTGGTCGTGGCCGGCGCCGTCGAGTCCGTGTCGCAGGCCAGCGATGAGGATCTGGCCGCCGCGGTGGCCGAGCTGGTCACGGCCGGTTCGTCACGCCGGGACGCGGTCGACGTGGTGGCCGCCCGGCACGGTCTGGCCCGCAGGGTGGTGTACGCCGCGGCCGTCGGTCAGCGGCGGGGCAAGGACCCGGAGAAACCGTCCAGCATCCGCCGGTAGCTCTCGTCCAGGTCCTGCGGCAGGGCGAATCCGCCGGCCTGCTCCAGCGAGACGAACCCGTGCATGAGCGCCCGCAGACCGCGGATGGCGTGGATCTCGTCGTCACCGGCCAGGTCGTACCCGCCGAGCACGGCCTCGACCGTCAGCAGAATGCCGTCGGCGACCTGCTCGTGCTCGACGTCGCCAGGGGCCGGGGCGATGACGCTCGCCGGGTAGCGACCGGGATGCTTCTTGGCGTAGGTGCGGTAGGCATCGGCCATGGCGTGCAGCGCGTCCGAGCCGGACCGGCCGACGGCGGCGTGTGTCAGTTCCCCGTGCAGCTCCCGGCCGGCCAGCACCGAGACGTCCCGGCGCAGCTCGGCGAGCCCGGCCACGTGCTTGTAAAGGCTGGGCTGCCGGACCCCGAATCGCGCCGCGACCGCGGCCAGAGTGATGTCCTGCCAACCGATCTCGTCGGCGAGCTCGGCGGCGGCCGCGGCGATCACGGCGCGGTTGAGGCCGGCCCTAGGCATCGGCGGGGCCGTTGTCCAGCTGGCGGGCGAAGTCCAGCACGACGGGAGTCGTGAGTTCCGGGAACTCGGCCTGCGGGTAGTGACCCGCATCGGTGATCATCTCGACGCGGCCGTGCAAGCGATCGGCGATCGACGCGGCCTCGGCCCGCTGGTCGGGGAAGTCGGGATCCTTCGTGCCCATCACCACCAGGACCGGGGTGTGCACCTGGTCGAGCACCGCTTCCGAGGGCGCATGGGAGGTCCGGGTGACGGCTCGGAAAGCCCGCGTGTAGCCGGGCCGGGCCAGCGCCCGCGCGATCCGCTCCTTGTGCTCGAGGAAATCCTCGCCGCGCCGGGTGGGATAGAACTTCGGCAGGTAGGTCAGCCACGCCCGGCGCGCCCACGGCCCACCCATGACGGCGCGCATCATCCAGCGTTGCAGCGTCGAGGACGGCAGGTCCCGGACGAACGGGCCCATCAACACCAGTCCGCGGATCGCCTCCGGGTGCTCGGCGGCCGCGATCACCGCGGCGGCGGCGCCCATCGAGATCCCGATCACGATCGCCGGCTCACCCAGGTGTTCGGCCAACGCGACGATGTCGGAGGCCGCGGCCGGGTCGTCGAAGGAGTCGAAGGAGAGGTCGCTGTCGCCCTGACCCCGCAGGTCCATCGTGGCCACCCGGTAGCCGGCCGCGATGAGCGCCGGCGTCAGGTGGCGGAAGGTGCTGCGCAGGTCGCCCATGCCGGGCACCCCGATGATCAACGGGCCGGAGCCTGCCAGGTCGTAGGCGATGCGGCCCGTTCCGCGGTCCAGGAAGCGGGTGTCGCCGTCCGATGCCGATGCGGACGAGGAGCTGGTGAATTCGTGGCTGTTTGTCATAGCCAAAAAGCTATAGCTATTAGCCGCAGTCGTCAAGGGCGATCCACGTCGCAGGATCCCGCTCGGTACGGGGGGACACTGGGCGGGCGCGGCCGTCCGGGCACAGTGACGGCGCAGTGACACCGACGACCGACACCGACGACCGACACCGACGACCGACGACCGACACCGACGACCGACGACCGACACCGACGACGCAGATCGGAGAACCATGACCGACACCACCCCCGGCTCCGTCAGCACGGACGCCGCCGGTTCCACCCCCGGCATGAAGGCGCGACTGCGCGCCGACCTCACCGCAGCCATGAAAGCCCGCGATCCGCTGACCACCGGCACCCTGCGGATGGCGCTGGCGGCCGTCACCACCGCGGAGGTCGCCGGCACCACCGCCAAGGTGCTGACCGACCAGGAGGTCACCGCGGTGCTCGCCAAGGAGATCCGCAAACGCGCCGAGGCGGCCGAAGCGTTCGCCGGCGCCGGCCGGGCCGAACTGGCCGAGAAGGAACGTGCCGAGGCCGTAGTGCTGTCCGCGTACCTGCCGACCCCGCTGACCGACCAGCAACTGGGCGCGCTGGTCGCCGATGCGGTGGACGGGGTCGCTTCCGACATCGGCGAACCGGTGACCATGCGCCAGATGGGCCAAGTCATCAAGGCCGTCCAGGCCCGTGCCGACGGCCGGGCCGACGGGTCACGGATCGCTGCGGCGGTCAAGGCCGTGCTCGGCTGACCCGGGTGCGCGCGATCGTCGTGGGTGCGCGAAGCTAGGCCCCGACTCGTCCCCGCACGCTTCCGGAGGCAGCACACGATGAGCGACCCTGCGACCACCCCCAAGGCCGACATCGGCGTCACCGGGCTTGCGGTGATGGGCTCCAATCTGGCCCGCAACTTCGCCAGGAACGGCTTTGTCACGGCGGTGCACAACCGGTCGTATGCCAAGACCCAGGCGCTGATCGCCGAGCACGGATCGGACGGCACATTCGTCCCATCCGAGTCCTCTGCGGATTTCGTGGCCTCACTGGCGGTGCCTCGCAAGATCCTGATCATGGTGAAGGCCGGCGGGCCGACCGACGCGGTGATCAACGAGTTGGCCGAGCTGGTCCAGCCCGGTGACATCATCATCGACGGCGGCAACGCCAAGTTCGAGGACACCCGCCGTCGGCAGGCGGCGTTGCAGGAGAAGGGGATCCACTTCGTCGGGTGCGGGGTGTCCGGTGGCGAGGAGGGCGCGCTGAACGGCCCGTCGATCATGCCGGGCGGCTCGGCCGAGTCCTACACGTCGCTGGGGCCGATCCTGGAGAGGATCTCCGCGCACGTCGACGGGGCGCCGTGCTGTACACACATCGGTACCGACGGCGCCGGGCATTTCGTCAAGATGGTGCACAACGGCATCGAGTACGCGGACATGCAGCTCATCGCAGAGGCCTACGACCTGCTGCGCCGCGGCGCCGGGCTGTCGCCCGCGGAGATCGGCGAAATCTTCGGCGAGTGGAACAAGGGCGATCTCGACTCGTTCCTGATCGAGATCACCGCCGAGGTACTCAGGCAGGTGGATGCGGCGACCGGCAAGCCGTTCGTGGACATCGTGCTGGACGCCGCCGGTATGAAGGGCACCGGCACCTGGACCGTGCAGACCGCGCTGGACCTGGGCATCCCGGTGTCCGGGATCGCGGAGGCGGTGTTCGCCCGCGGCCTGTCCTCGGCCGCCTCGCAACGCGCCGCGGCAGTCGGCAAACTGCCCGGCCCGAACGGTGCATGGGATGTGAAGTCCGCTGGAATCGACGCAGCGGCGTTCGTGGAGGACGTCAGGATCGCGCTGTACGCGTCCAAGATCGTCGCCTATGCACAGGGCCTTGACGAGATCTTCGCGGGTGCGGCAGAGTACGGCTGGGACATCAATGTCGGTGCGGTGGCACGGATCTGGCGCGGTGGCTGCATCATCCGGGCGAAGTTCCTCAACCGCATCACGGAGGCGTATGACGTCGGGGCGGGGGTCGAGGTCCCGGCCTCGCTGCTGCTCGCGCCGTACTTCACCGACGCGATCACCAGGGCGCAGGATTCCTGGCGCCGGGTGGTGGCCGGCGCCGCTCAGTCCGGCATTCCCACCCCGGGGTTCGCGGCGGCGCTGTCCTACTACGACGGCCTGCGCTCCGAGCGGCTTCCGGCCGCGCTGATCCAGGGCCAGCGGGACTTCTTCGGCGCTCACACCTACCAGCGCGTCGACAAGGACGGGGTGTTCCACACCCTCTGGTCCGGCGACCGCACGGAGGTGCAAACCGCCTGACGGGTCCCCTTTTCCGGCGCGGATCAACTTCCCCGGCGCGGTTGAAATCGTTGCTTTGTGTCACTCAAGTCACATAACCGCGACGATCATCCGCGCGACGGAGATGCCGGTGCCTTCGCACGCGGCCGCCCGGGCTCGGCCGGCGCCATGCGGGGCGGCCCCACCTGGCGGGCCCAACCTTGGCGAGCGAGTAGCGTCAGGCCGCCCATGGCGGGGTCAGAGTCCAGCAGGTCGGAGCCGCGTGCCCGGACCTCAGCCTGGCCGCCTCCTGCACCCGTCGAATGATCTCCGACGGCCTTCCCATCGCCAGGTTCCATCCGTACCGGGCGATGCCGAAGTGCAGGGAGCGGAGCAGCCGCTCCCGATCCCGGTCAGCTCTGACCAGGGCCGCGGCATCGAGGCGATTGTCGTACTTGACCGCACCGTCGGCCTCCAGAATCACTCCCTGCTCCGGCAGGAGATGGTCTGCTCGGAACCATTGGCCGGCCACCGGGATCCAGGCGTTCGACACCGGGGCAGGCAACCCGGCGCTGAGAAAAGCGAAGCGCCCCAACGACTCCAGTGGACTCTCGGCCCGCGAATCGGCATGCTCGACCGTCCACCGCGCGGACTCGATGCCCGGATATCTGTCCATGTGCTCGATGAGGTTCGCGAGCACCTCCCGGTGCACACCCAACGCGAGAACACGGTCGGCGGCAACGATTCCGTCTCGTGATCCATAGTGCCGCGCGATGTCGACGGCACAGTAAGCCGGACTCACCGTGAACGCCCGACCGCGTCGCGTCTGGTGGGAAGGCGGCAGGTAGCCGTGCCGGACGCGGCCGTAGGGCGAGCGGTCATGCCCGATGTGCGCATTTCCCGGCCGCAGGGCTGTCGGGCGGTCGGGGGGCTCACCCACCATGGGGATCTCCAACAGGGACGCCGCCGCGGCGCCCGTCAGAAACGTGTCCGGACCGGAGGACAGGCTGAAGGCGACGGATCTCAGACGGAAGGCTTCCCATGTCGAGGCCGCCTCGAAGGTACTGGTCGAGACGAACGCCGCCTTCCCCAACCGGGTGAGTTCGCCGCGGTCGGCCGACCGGCGAAGCACCGATCGGGAGATCCCCGCCGCGTCCGCGTCCCGCGCAAGGACCACCGGACCGTGATGGACGAACAACGCCGAGATCTGACGACGGTCAGCCAACGTTCGCATGCCGAGAGCCTGCTGGCTGACCCGGCGCCTTCCAAGTGGCAGGCCGGGAATTGTGGACAGCTCGAGGGGTGGGGACAAGTCGGGGTGACGGGTCGCGGCCCTATGTAGGTAGTGGCAAGCGGGCCGCCCGGCGCTCCGCGGACTCGCGCGGATGAAATCGGCTACTTCTGCCACACCCGTCCCACAACCGACACCTTCACCCGCGTCGGGGAAGTTGATCCGCGCCATGAAAGGGGCGCGCGGGCGGGGCAGGCCCCGGTGGCGGCGTGGGAGCGCTGCGCCGGCCCGGGCCCACACCACGGCTCGCCCCCGCGGGGTGCGCACTAACCTGATCGGAATGAGCTCCCCCGTCCTCACCGCGGTGGCCTGGCCCTACGCCAACGGCCCCCGCCACATCGGCCACGTGTCCGGATTCGGCGTACCCGCCGACGTCTTCTCCCGCTACCAGCGGATGGCGGGCAACGACGTTCTGATGGTCTCGGGGACGGACGAGCACGGCACGCCGATCCTGGTGCAGGCCGACGCCGAGGGGGTCACCGCGCGCGAGCTCGCCGACCGGTACAACCGGGTGATCGTGCAGGACCTGCAGGGCCTCGGGCTGTCCTACGACCTGTTCACCAGGACCTCCACCCGGAACCACTATGCGGTGGTGCAGGAGCTGTTCCGCACCGTGCACCGCAACGGCTACCTGGTGCCGAAAACGACGATGTCGGCCATCTCGCCGTCGACCGGACGCACCCTGCCTGATCGGTACATCGAGGGAACCTGTCCGATCTGCGGCTACGACGGGGCACGCGGCGACCAGTGTGACAACTGCGGCAACCAGCTCGACCCCATCGACCTGATCAACCCGCGGTCCCGGATCAACGGCGAGACACCGGTTTTCACCGAATCCGAGCATCTCTTCCTCGACCTTCCCGCGCTCGCGCAGGCGTTGGGGGACTGGCTGCGGACCCGGAACGACTGGCGCCCCAACGTGTTGCGGTTCTCCCTCAACCTGCTCGACGATCTGCGGCCAAGGGCCATGACCCGGGACATCGATTGGGGCATCCCGGTCCCGCTCGACGGCTGGCGGGAACGCTCGGACAAGAAGCTCTACGTCTGGTTCGACGCCGTCATCGGGTATCTGTCCGCGTCGATCGAGTGGGCCCGCCGGTACGGCGACCACGGCCGGCCAGACCCCGACGCCTGGGAGAAATGGTGGTCGCCGGACAGCGCGGGTGCCCGTGCCTACTACTTCATGGGCAAGGACAACATCACCTTCCACTCGCAGATCTGGCCGGCGGAGCTGCTGGCCTACGACGGCAAGGGCGAGCGCGGCGGCGCCCCGGGGCGGCTGGGCACGCTCAACCTGCCGACCGAAGTGGTGTCCAGCGAGTTCCTGACGATGAGCGGGTCGAAGTTCTCCACCTCTCGTAAGACGGTGATCTACGTCGGCGATTTCCTGCGCGAGTACGGCCCGGATTCGCTCCGATACTTTATCGCGGTCGCCGGCCCGGAGACCCAGGACGCCGACTTCACCTGGGAGGAGTTCGTGCGGCGCAACAACTTCGAGCTCGCCAACGAATGGGGTAATCTGGTCAATCGCTCGATCTCCATGGCGCACCGCAACTTCGGTGAGATCCCTGCCCGAGCAACTCTTTCCGAGATCGACAACGAATTGCTCAGGGCGTCGGCGCAGGCGTTCAGCACCGTCGGAGATCTGTTGGCGCGCAGCCGGTTCAAGGCTGCATCCAGTGAGGCCATGCGGATCGTCAGTCTGGCCAACAAGTACATCTCGGAGTCCGAACCATGGAAGCTCGGCGACGACCCCGAACGTCAGGGCACTGTGCTGCACACCGCCCTGCAGGTGGTCGACGACGCGAAAACCCTTTTGACGCCGTTCATTCCGCATTCGGCCCAGCAGGTGTTCACCGCGCTGGGTGGAGACGGGGTGTGGGCAGCGCAGCCGGAGATCCGCGAGGTCACTGATTTCGCCGACGATGTCGAGGGAGTCGGCGTGCCCGACGTGGTCGACTACCCCGTGATCACCGGTGAGTACGCGGCCGAGCAGGCGGTCTGGGCCCGCCGGGAGATCGAACCCCGCCGGCCGCTGGTCAAACCGACTCCGCTGTTCAGCAAGCTGGATCCGAAACTCGGCGAGACCGGCCCGCCGTGGGCGCCGGTCGGGTGATGGCGGGGACCAGCGTGCAGGATCGCCCGCCGACACCGTCGGATGACGGTTGCGGGAGCACGATCGTGGCGACGCCATCCGGCGCGCACCGACGAGATTCCGCCCAGCGCGCCCAAGTCCCGGATCAACCGTCGCGAGCGGAACCCCAACGACAAGGTTCGACACGATGACGGGCGAGGTGCACCCCGCGGTCGCCGACCGTCCGCTGGCGCCGGCACCCGAGCCGCTGCCCGCGCCCGTCATCGACGCGCACACGCACCTGGACGCGTGCGGGTGCGCCGACGCCGACGACGTCGCCGCGGCGATGGCCCGCGCGGCCGCCGTCGGGGTGCGGGGCGTCGTCACCGTGGCCGACGACCTGGCGTCCGCTCGCTGGGTGGTCCGGGCGGCCGGCTGGTACCCCGCGGTGTTCGCCGCCGTCGGGCTGCACCCGACCAGAGCCGACCGGCTGGACGATGCGGCCCGGGCCGAGCTGGAGCTACTGGCCGCCCACCCGAAGGTGGTCGCCATCGGCGAGACGGGCCTGGACTACTACTGGGACTACGCCGGCCCGGCGGACCAGGCCGAGGCGTTCGCCTGGCACATCGACCTGGCGAAGCGGCTGGGCAAGCCGCTGATGATTCACGACCGCGACGCGCACGCCGACGTGCTGGCGATGCTGCGCAGCGAGGGGCCGCCCGACACGGTGATCTTCCACTGCTTCTCCGGGGACGCCGCCATGGCGAAGGAGTGCGTCCGGGCCGGCTACGTCGTTTCGTTCGCAGGCCCGGTGAGTTTTCGCAATGCGCGTTCGTTGGTCGATGCGGCCCGGGTGGTGCCCGACGGGCTGCTGATGGTGGAGACGGA
>DASQFG010000003.1:0-1762 GCA_035633315.1 Nakamurella sp.
TCACCATCCCGACCGTGCCCGCCCCGAGGGCGCCGAGTGCGCCGACGGTCGGCGCCGACGGCTGGCCGTCCCTGGTCCCCGAGCCGTACAACCCGTACCTGGACGAGGCGCCCGCGCCGGTTCCCGCTCCCGCTCCATCGACACAGCCACGCGGGCAGGCCGGGGGCCAGGGATCGGGCGGCCTCGGCGACATGCTCAACAACCCAGTGGTGACGTCCTTCATGAAGTCCCTTGGCACATCGCTGGGTGGCGCGATGGGCCGATCGGTGTTCGGCACCCGTAAGCGCCGGCGATGATTGGAGGCTGACTGGCGATCGTCTCCCCATGCCATGCCGTGGAACGATCACGGAGCACCGGTCGTTGCTTCCATTGCGACCACAGCATGACGGTGGTTCACGGCCGCGACCGACGGGCCGTCGCGGAATGAACGGAAAGGGATGACGAGTGGAGACACTCCTATGGGTCGTGATCATCGCGGCGGTGGTGGTTGCCGCGCTGTACTACATGCGGCAGCGCGGGGCGAGTTCGGCCCGGTCGCTGGAGGATTCGCAGGCCGAGGCGCGGCGCTGGGTGGAGCGGCTCGGCGGGCAGGTCTACGCGCTGGACCCCAGAGACGATCCGGCCGCCAGGCAGGCCCTTGCCGATGCCGCGGAGCGGTTCACCGCCGCCGGCTCGCAGGTCGAGCAGGCCAGGTCGGTGCAGCAGTACCGGCTCGCGCAGCAGACCGCCTACGAGGGTCTGTACTACGTGCGCGCCGCCAGGACCTCGCTCGGCCTTGACCCCGGTCCCGACCTGCCGGCCATCCCCGGCCAGCAACAGGCGGGCGCGGTCAGCGAGGATCGGCGGGTGAGCGTCGAAGGTCACGAATACGAGGCCTCGCCGCAACCCGGCGCCAACACCCAGCACTACTACCCGGGCGGCATGGTGGCCGGCCGGCCGGTGCCCCGCGGCTGGTACTCCGAACCGTGGTGGAAGCCCGCGCTGGTCGCCGGGGCCTGGGGCGTCGGCACCTATCTGGTCGCCTCGACCTTGTTCAGCGGCATGGCGGGGATCGGATGGGCCGGTGGCAACGAAGCCGGGTCCGACGCCGGGCAGGCCGACGGCGGAGACGGCGGTGCTGAGGGTGGCGACGGCGGCGGTGGTGACGGCGGTGGTGGTGACGGCGGTGGCGGTGGTGACGGCGGTGGCGGAGATTTCGGTGGCGGCGGAGATTTCGGTGGCGGCGGCGATTTCGGCGGCTTCTGACGCCGACACGATCGGTTGAGAGTCGAAACAGGGCGGGCACCCGATGGTGCCCGCCCTGTTTGCCGCCCATAGCGAGGCGGTCAGCGCGCCGACCGGCCGGCGAATGGGTTCGACGCAGTGCCGGTCAGCCCGCCAGTCGCTGGACCGCACCCGGTGAGCCGGTCAGCCGCCCGCCACACGAAGCCGAGCCCAGCCAGGTGTGCGGGTTGCCCGCCCAGCACCAGCCCAACTTGGGCCGCTTCTTGCTGACCCAGACCGCGGTGACCCTACGGTCACCGCAGCGAGAGCCCAACAGCGAGAAGCAGTTCCGCTCGCGCAGGATCCCGGGCAGGTGGGTGACGACGGCGATGCCCTCGGCCACCGTCAGCGGCGATCGGCCCCGTCCGGTGATGCCCGGCAGCGCGAGATCCGGTGTCACGTTCAGGTACTCGGCGCCGGTGTCGACGTCCACCAGCAGGTAGAGGCCCGCATCCGGAACCGTCAGACCCTCGATCGGGCGGAACCGGCGCAGATCGGC
>DASQFG010000004.1:0-2685 GCA_035633315.1 Nakamurella sp.
GGGCAGCTTGCCGCGGATGTCGAACGGGCTCGTCGCATCGGCGGCGCTCACAGCACTGCCCGCCCTTCGTGTTCCAGCAGCGGGAACCACAATCCGACCGCGAGGGCCCCGAACAGGGTCCGCTCACCGCCGGCGTCGTCCGCGGGGGCCTTGAGGAGCACGTCGAACGGCGTGTTCCGCCCCCAGACCTGAATGTGGGCGAGATCGGTGTCCTCGCCGGGATACGTTCCGCTGGTCCATTTCTGGCCGGCCCGGCGCTCGGCCTCAGCGACCTCGATCCCCTTGAATCTGGCCTCGGCGTAGGCGGCGGCGCTCTTCACGGGTAGCGCCAGTGGCTCACGCAGTCCTCGGTCGTACAGCGCGACCAGCTCACCCAGGATGTCCTGCGCGTAGTCCTGCTCCAATGGCTGCACGGTGGCGCCCAGCGGTTGCCCCGGGTCGCCGCGGCCGATACTTGCTGCCCCCCAAAGTGTCTCGGGATCGGCGGCACTCAGCGCCAGCATCGCGATCCAGGCCCGCAGCCGCACGGCCGGCCCGAGCTTGCTGTACGTCACGGTGATCAGACAGCTGTCGTGCACGCCGCCAACAGTGCCGCGAACCTGCCGCCCGTCCGGCAGTTGGACGGCGACGTCGACGGTGCGGCGGGCAGCGGTGCGCAACGGCGCCGTCCGCTCCACCAGCGGCCGTACGTCGTACAGCACATCTTCCAGGGTGCGGGCGCCCAGCGGGCCGGGTGGCAGCACACCACGGCGCCACTCCGCCTGCCGGCAGTCCTCCTCGCTCATCCCGGTCAGCCGGTCGCGGAGCAGTCGATCGCCGATGCTCCATTTCTCCAGCGCATCCAATTCGACCGGCAACGAATCGGACGGCTCGTCCTGCTCGAACCGGACCGCGACGTCTAGCCGTTGCCGCAGAAATCCCTTGGCGGGATGGGTGAGCAGCGCGGTCATCTCGGCCAGGTCGATGTCGCCGACCGGCGGCGCGGGCAGTCTCGACGGCAGAAACGCCGGCGCTGGCGTGCGCGCGCCGGCGGCGGCGCGGGCTCCGGTCAGCGCCGCCGGGTCGAAGGTGAAGGGCCCGTGCCTGCCCAAGGCACCGGGGGTGACGGTCCGCGGGTCGAACGGCTGCAACGGATGATGCACCACCACCCGGGTGCCGGCCTTCGCGCCGGTGGCGGTCCGCGCGGTGTCGTCAAGGGCATCCAGCAGTTCGCCGAGCGGGACGGCCGGCGGACGCCGCGCACCCGTCCGCTCGTCGGCGCCGGTATAGGTGATGATGACCTTCTCGGTGGCGGCCATCAATGCGTCCAGCATCAGCTGGCGGTCCTCGGATCGCGGATCACGTTCTCCCACAGCCGGTTCGCGGGCCAGGATGTTGTCGCCGTCCTCCCGGGCGGCGCGCGGGAACACCCCGTCGTCGAGCCCGAGCAGGCAGACCACCCGGTGCGGCACCGACCGCATCGGCACCATGGTGCACACGGTCAGCGTGCCGGTGCGGAAGTTCGCCCTGGTCGGCCGGCCGGCCAGCCGGCCGGCCAGCAGCGCCCGGATGTCCGACCGGCTGAGCCGGGTGCCCGCCGCACCCGCCTCGGCCGCGTTCTGCTCGACGCCGGCCAGCTCCCGGCGCAATTCCGCGGACTGCCAGCCGTCGGTGCCGCTCACCCTGGTCAGGCCGTCCACGGAGCGGACCAGCGCGGCCAGCCACTCGTCGATGGTGTGGTCGCCGGTGAGGGCGTCCAGCGCGTCCGTCACCCTGGCCATCAACTCGGCCAGCCGCCCGGCAAGGTCGACGTCGGAACTCCCGACGTCGTCGAGCGGCAACGCCACGCCGAGCCGGTTGTTGTCCTCCTCGGCCATCGCGACCCCCAGCAGTACCCGATCGAGACCGGCGCGCCAGGTGTTCTGCGGGAAGTCCTGCAATCCGAAAACGCTGCGGTGCCGGGCATCCAGGCCCCATCGGGCGCCGGAGTCGGCGGCCCAGGCGGCCAGTTGCTCGAGCTCGTCATCGTCGAACCCGAACCGCCGACGCACCGGGGGCCAGGCGGCCAGGTCCAGCACCTGCGAGGCGGTGACCCGACCGTCGGCGAGATCGAGCAGTCGATCCACCGTGGCCAGCAAGGGGTTGGTCTGAGTGAGCGCCCGATCGGCCAGCCGCACCCGCAACCCGTGCGCGGGGTGTCCGCCGGCGACGACGTCCGCGAGCCCGAACGCACCATGCACCAACGGCGCGTAGGCCTCGATGTCCGGGCACATCACCAGGATGTCGCTGGGTTGCAGTGTGGCGTCGTCGGCGAGCAGGCCCACCAGCACATCCCGGAGCACGTCGACCTGGCGGGCCGGGCCGTGGCACGCGTGCACCTGGACGCTGGTGTCGGTGTCGGTGTCGTCGAGCAGATATGTTGGCGGACCTGGCCTTTCGTTGTCGGTGATGGTGCGTTGCAGGGTCGCGAGCAGGGTCGCCGCCGGTCGGTCCGCGCGATGGTGCACGTCGGAATGTGGTGCTCGGGACAGCGTCGTCTGCATCTCCCTGGCGTCGCGGCCGAGCGAGGACAGCAGTGGGTGTCTCGGGGCGGTGGCACTGGGATCAGTGCGCCTGCGCACCGGACCCCGGGGTTTCGGGCGGCCGGCCAGCGTCGTCCACAGCGCGGGCGAGGGGTGCGGGAGCCACAGGTGAACGTCGCGGTGT
>DASQFG010000005.1:0-3150 GCA_035633315.1 Nakamurella sp.
ACGGCCATTTTCGACATCGACGGCACCCTGGTCGACAGCAACTACCAGCACGCGCTGGCTTGGTATCGCGCGTTCCGGCGTTTCGACATCACGCTGCCGCTGTGGCAGTTGCACCGCGGCATCGGCATGGGTGGCGACAAGCACGTCCGGCACGTCGCCGGCGAGGACGTCGAGCGCGAGCAACGGTAACGGCCCTCCGCGAATCCTGGATCGAGGGATTCGATCGGCTGACCGGTGAGACATCCCCATCCTGGCGGTGCGAACCGGCGGGTTCTCGGCCGACGAACTCCGCCGGGCCGGGGCCGCCGAGGTGTCCGAATCGCTCGAGGACCTGCTGGCGGACACCTGGACAACACGCCGCTGAGCAGGCCACACGGTCACCGACAGCGCAGCTGTGACGTGCTGTCCTACTCGGACGAACCCGTCTGTGACGACCGGCCGCGGGCCTGACCCTGCGCCCGGCCGATCCTGGTGTCGTGCTCGAAAAGCCTTTCACTACCGTCGGTCTCGTGGCAGGGTTGACCGGTCAGCGCTCCGCAGGTCGGACACGGCACACCACGGTTGGCCGGGCTGAGGGACATCATCCCGGCATTCTCGCAGGCCGTTGTCATCGTGGATCCACCGCCCGGCACCAGAACGCCTGCGGCTGACTGCCGACCCTGGCGATCACCAGCGTCGCAGCGATCGACCTCGGCCCGCGCAGCGCCGGCCGCAGCCGGGCGCGCAGCTCGTCCGGGATGACCGGGGTGCCCCGCTGTTTGATCTCCAGCGTCCCGATGCCGTCGCGCCGCGCCCAGTCGGCGACCGTGCGTTCCCGGTACGGCGCGGCGTCGAGCACCTGGAATGCGCGGATGCCGGGCGGCGGGTGCGGCCCGGTCAGGTACGCCAGATGCGGGTCGAGCCGCACCAGTCCGTGCCGGGCGGCGTACTGCCGCACCAGGTGGGCCCGGACGACGGCGGGATCCGGGTCGACCAGCCACTGGGCGATCGGGCCGACGCTGGCCTCGTCCGGATCGTCACTGGTCAGTTCGTAGCGCGCCGCCCCATTCCCGGAGATCGGGTGGCTCCCGGACGTCAGGACGGTCGCCCGGCGGCGTGTGGTGGCCAGCTCGGCCGGCCACAGCACGGCCTCCCTGGCGGCGCCGTCCAGCGAGACGATCTCGATCTCTCCCGGCCGGTTCAGCTCGTCGTAGTCGACCCCGGGCGGCAGCCGCAGCACGGGAGGTCGGTATGCATGGGCGGCATCCAGCTCGGCCACCGTCGGCACCGTGGACACCGAGGTGATCCGCCGACCCGTCCGGTCCCGCCGGGCCGGGTCCGCGTAGCCGAGCAGTCCACGGGTGGACCTGGTCAGCGCGTCGGCCAGCACCAGCCGGGGCGGAACCCCGGACTCAGTCAGGTTGTGCCTGGCCATCAGCAGCCGGACCGGGTCGAGGTCGGAGCCGACGACAATCGGACAGACCGCGGCCAGGAAGGCGACGTCGGTGCCGATCGAGCAGGTCAGGTCGTGCACCCCGAGGCCGGTCACCCGGCCCGCGCGGTGCGCGGACACGATGGCCGGGCTGGCCTGCTGGAGGGACTCGTCGGTGAACAGCCACCGCCCGCCGGTGTCCCCCAGTTTCCCCACGGCCCGACGGCGCAGCCTGATCGTTTCGGCGACCGCCGCCGACCGGTCACCGACCGTCCGCCGCAGCCTCGTCAGGTCCGTCAGCAGTGACGCCTCGGTCAGCGGCAGGCCGCCGGCTGCATCGAGAGCGTCCCGGCCGGCCGGGCTCGCCAAGAACCGGACGTCATCGAGAGTGAAGGGGTAGGCCACGGCGGGGAGATCACCTGCCGGTGAACGGGGCCTTCCCCGGCCCGTCCCGCAGGAACGACGTCATGCCGATCGTCTGGTCGTCGGTCGCGAACAGTTCCGCGAACCGTCGGGCCTCGAGGTCAAGCCCGGCGGAGATGGTGCCGTCCATCCCGTCGTCGATCGCCCGTTTCGCGGCGGCCAGCGCTGCCGTCGGTCCGGCCGCCAGCTGCTCGGCCAGCTCCATCGCCGCCGGCAGCACCGCCCCGGACGGCAGCGAACGGGTCGCCAGCCCGATCCGGACCGCCTCGGGCCCGTCGACGGGCCGGCCGGAGAAGACCAGCTCCTTGGCCTTGGTGACGCCGACCAGCCGAGGCAGCCGCTGGGTGCCGCCGGCTCCGGGGATGACGCCCAGGGTGATCTCCGGGAGACCGATCCGGACATCGTCGGCGACGATCCGGAAGTCCGCGGCCAGCGCGAGCTCGCAGCCGGCACCCAACGCATATCCGTTCACCGCGGCGATGACCGGCTGGCCGAGCCGGGCGATCGCGCTGATGGCGTGGTTCAGTGTCCGGCCGAACGCGGTGATCTCGCCGGGCCCGCAGGTGGCCATCTCCTTGATGTCGGCGCCGGCCGCGAACGACCGCTCGCCGCCGTAGAGCACGACGGACCTGACGGTGCCACTCTCGGCCACCTGCTGGGCGACATCGAGCAACTCGTGATGGATCTGGATGTTGATCGCGTTCACCGGAGGCCGCTCGAGTCGGATCACCCCGACCGCGTCCTGAATCTCGAGCCGAACGAAATCGCCCACGCCGTCACGCCTCTCGGTTAATTCTTGCATCGGGATCGGATTCGATCTGGACCGCATTGATCAACTGCCGGCTCAGCTCCGGTAGGCGAAGAAGCGGCCACCCCGGGTCTCCAGGGTCAAGCTCATCCCGAACGTCCCGGACAGATTGGCCGCGGTGAGGGTATCGCCGATCGGTCCGGCGGCCAGCACCTTGCCCGCCCGCAGCAGCAGCACGTGACTGAACGCGACCGGGATCTCCTCCACGTGGTGGGTCACCAGGATCGTGGTCGGCGCGGCCGGATCGACCGCCAGCGCCGACAGCCGGGCCAGCAGATCCTCCCGCCCGCCGAGGTCCAGGCCGGCCGCCGGTTCGTCCAGCAGCAGCAATTCCGGGTCGGCCATCAGCGCCCGCGCCGCGAGGGCACGTTTGCGTTCCCCCTCGGACAGCGTGCCGTACATCCGGTCGGCCAGCGGGGCAACTCCCATCACGGCCAGCAGGCCGCGGGCCCGTTCGAAGTCCACCTCGTCATACCGCTCCCGCCAGCGCCCGACCACGCCGTACCCG
>DASQFG010000006.1:0-1924 GCA_035633315.1 Nakamurella sp.
GGAACCGTTGAATATGCCGACCGCCCCCGTGTCGCCGACGGGGACGATCACCGTGTTCGGGATGTTCTGTCCCGCAACGAAGTTCAGGTTCGATGTGTCCGTGCGGGTCGTCCCCGCCGGCCACACCGTGAGGTACCCGTCGGCGGTCGGGGCCACCGCGGTGACGGTGAGCACCGCCGCGGCGACGCCCGTGCCCGGGATCCCGCCCTGCCCGGTGACATGCACCTCGACGCTGCCCAAGGCGCGCACGGCGCCGGGGATCTCCAGGGCCGTACGGGAGTCGGCGATCCGCACCGGGGTTACCGGCACAATTGCGCCGCCCACCTGCACCGTCAGCGTGGCGGACGCTGCCGGCCCGCTTCCGACGGCAGTGACGGCCTGGACCGACACGGTGTAGCTGACGCCCCGGCGCAGGGTCGCGAACGTGTTCGACCGGGTGGCATGGGACACCAGGGTCGACGACGGCCCCGCTCCGGTGGAATCCGTGCCGTTGCGGGACACCCGGTAGCCGGTGACGGCCGACCCGCCGTCGGACGCGGGCGGCGCCCAGGTCAGCGTCCCGCTGCCCGACGCGGTGATGCTGGTCGCGACACCGGTAGGGACGCCCGGCGCGGTTGCCGGCGTCGTGACGCTGCCCGACGCCGCCGGACCGTCACCTGCGGCATTGATCGCCCGTACGGACAAGGCGTACCTCGACCCGGGACGCAGCGTGCCGAAGCTGTATGAACCCGTGGACGAGGACACGACCGTCGACGTCGGGCCGGTCCCGCCGGCGTCGACGCCGTCCCGCGACACCCGGTAGCCGGTGATGGCCGACCCGCCGTCGGAAGCGGGCGCGCTCCAGCTGATCGTCGCCACGGCGTCATTCCTGGTCACCGCGACAGCCGCGGGGACACCGGGCGTGGTGGGCGATCCGCTGATCAACCGGACCGTCGCGCCGGACGGGGACACGTCGGTCACCACGAAGGTGAATCCGTCCGGTGTGGTCCAGCTCGACCCGGCGCCCAGGGTGGCGTCGGCGAAGTTGTTGTAGCTGGCCGGCTTCTGGTCAAGGAGTTCGAACTTCGACCTGTAGGCGGCGTCGTCGAGATGGATCAGGACGCCGTCGGTGACTGCCGCCGGTAGGCCGGCATCGATCCCGATGCGCAGCCGGTATTCCAGCCAGTAGGTGCGGGTTGCCGATGCGGTGAAATAGGCGGCGTTGACCGCGGCCGCCGTTTCCAGCGGCGCGATTGTCACGGTGCCCCCCGGCGCGAGCGCCGCCTTGTGACCGACGAGCCAGCCCATTCGATTCTTTTCACCGCCGCTGAACGAGCCGACGTAGCCCGATCCCCCCATGGCATCGTAATCGTCGCCATATTCGGTGCTGACGCAATTGGCCGCGCTGGCCAGCGCGATTCCGTTGCCCGAGCCGGCCTCCTTGCACGCCAGCGAGTTGGCGTGCAGCAGGCCGTAGTTGTGGCCCTGCTCGTGGACGGTCACCCGCCGGTCCATATATCCGTTCAGCCAGATCTCGGTGCCCGATACCGAGGCCCACCCGGAATAGCCGGCGCAGTCGGAGTTGGCCGCGCTGTCGTTCGGGAAATACAGCACGGTGCGGTCGTAATTCGCAGAGTTGTAGCCCGCCGCCAGCGCGGCGGATTTCGCGGTGGTCATTTCGTTGTGCATGTCGCCGAAGCATTTGTTTCCGGCCGGGGCCGCGATATGCAGCCACGGTGTGACGGCACCGGTTTGGGTCAGCGCGCCGTAGGACGCCTGGGAGTACCAGCCACTGGAGTCGGTGAACATCTGCCGTCCCGCTGACTCCTGGGTGACCGAGTCCGGCGCCGTCCACGAGGCCAGTATCACCAGCACCCTGGTCGTTCCGGTGACCGCCGGGGCCGCGAGGGCGGTGACGCCCGCGCTGACCGTGGACGCGGTGATG
>DASQFG010000007.1:0-2273 GCA_035633315.1 Nakamurella sp.
TCACGGTCGTCCAGCTCGTAGGAATGCACCCCGTAGCCGGCGTCCTCGTGCGCCGGATCGGCGGCGGCCAGCTTGGCCAGCAGTCGTTCGCCCTCGATGTCGACGTTGGGCAGCACCCGCCCCAGCCACCGGGGCAGGTACCACGCCGACCGGCCGAGCAGCGTCATCACCGCCGGGGTCAGCGTCATCCGCACCACGAACGCATCGACCAGCACACCGATGGCCAGCGCGAAACCGATCGAGGCGATGATCGTGTCCGGCGCCAGGATGAACCCGGAGAACACCGAGGCCATGATGATCCCCGCCGCGGTCACCACCCGGGACCCCGCGGTGAACCCGGACACCACGGCCCGCTTGGCATCCGCGCCGTGCACGTAGGCCTCGCGCATGCCGGACACCATGAACACCTGATAGTCCATGGCAAGCCCGAACAGCACGCCGATCAGCAGGATCGGCAGGAAACTGATGATCGGCGCCGGGGTGTCCACCCCGAAGATCGCGCCGAGCCATCCCCACTGGTAGACCGCGACCACCGCGCCGAACGCCACGCCGATGGAGAGCAGGAACCCGAGCGCGGCGATCACCGGGACGACGATCGACCGGAAGATCAACAACAGCAGCACGAGGGCAAGCCCGACCACGATCAGCAGGTAGATCGGCAGCGCCGCGGCCAGTTTGTCGGAGATGTCGATGGCGGCCGCGGTCAGGCCGGTGACGGCGAGGGTCGCGCCCACCGACTGACCGAGCGCCGGGGCTGCGTCCCGCAGGGTATGCACGAGTTGCTGCGTCGCCTGGTCCGACGGCCCCGACCGCGGGATCACCGTGATCAGACCGAAGGTGCCGTCCTGGCTGACGGCACCCGGCAGGGCCAGCGCGATGTCGGTGCTCGCCCCCTGCACCGCCTGGGCGGCCGCGGGCAACGCCTGGGCCATCGTGGTCGGGTCGTCGACAGCGACGGTGATCAACAACGGCCCGTTGACGCCGGGACCGAACGACTCGGTGACCAGGTCGTACGCCTGTCGCTGGGTGGTGTCGGGGGCGGCCGAGCCGTCGTCGGGCAGCCCGAGATACAGCGACAGGACGGGGATCGCAACGATCGCCAGCCCGAGCACGCCGACGATCAGCACCAGGGTGGGCCGGCGGGTGATCATCCGGATCCACCGGTTCGGCGAATGGGCGTGGTCGATGAAGCCGTGATGACCCATTGAGTTCGAGCGGTTCGCGCGCAACTCCGCAGCCGCCGCACGGTCCGCCTTGCGCAGCACCTTCTCGCCGGCGAAGCCGAGCAATGCCGGCAGCAGGGTGATCGCGATCAGCACGGCGATCGCCACCGTCCCGGCGGCGGCCAGCCCCATCACGGTCAGGAAGGGGATCCCGACGACCGAGAGACCGGCGAGCGCGATCAGCACCGTCAGCCCCGCAAACACCACCGCGGTGCCGGCCGTGCCGTTCGCCCTTGCCACGGACTCCTCGAGGGCCATCCCGACCTTCACCTGCGCGCGGTGACGCGACACGATGAACAGCGCGTAGTCGATGCCGACCGCCAGGCCCAGCATCAGGGCGAGAATCGGTGCGGTGTTGGACATCTCGATCGCGCGGGAGGCCCACAGGATGCCCGCCATGCCGGTCCCCACGCCGATCAGCGCGGTCAACATCGGCAGGCCGGCCGCCACGACCGACCCGAAGGTGATCAGCAGCACCACCATGGCCACCACGACCCCGATCCCCTCGGTCGACCCGATGGCCGGGGCCTGCGCGACCGCTCCGCCGCCGAGCTCGATCCGCAAGCCGTCAACCTGGTTCGCATCGGCGATGGTGGCGAGCTCGGTCTGCGTCGACTCCGGGATCTCGGTGATCTCGCCCTGGAGGAACGCCTGCGCAAACCCGACGGTCAGGTCGGGCGAAATCGTCTGCCCGGTGGCCGGATCGATGACGTTGGTAACCCCCGGCAACTGCTTGGTCTGCTCGACCACGGTGCCGATCGCCTGCTGGTACTGGGGTTCGGTGAGCGTGTGGCCCTCCGGCGCGGCGAAGACGATCCGGCCGGTGGCATCACCCGCGCCCGGGATCTTCTCCCCGAGCTGGTCCAACGCGGCCTGGGCCGGGGTGCCCGGAATGGTGAACGAGGACGACATGGTGCCGGAGAACGCAGCCGCCGCGACACCGAGTCCCAGCAACAGCGCCAGCCAGGCGATCAACACCGCCCACCGTCGACGGGTCGCGAAGTGTCCAAGTCGGTACAGCAAGCTGGCCATGGGTGGCTCCTGGCGTCG
>DASQFG010000008.1:0-4020 GCA_035633315.1 Nakamurella sp.
GCGTGCTGATGGCGGGGCTGACCGGGTCCTTCACCGGTGCGGTCGTCGCGGTCCTGTACATCGACGTCCGGATCAGGTCCGAGGGTCTGGCCGACTCGCTGCGGATGGCGGCGGCCGCCGACCGGCTCCGGGTTGATCCGACCGTCCATCGGGGCATGCCCGGGGTGAAGCCCGGCGGCATCACTCCACCAGAGCGTCCGGGACCGTGACCGCCCCGTCGGCGCCGGGAACGAGCACCGTCCACGGCGACAGATAACTCCCCTCGGCCAGCTGCCGGTACATCGCCGCGGTCCGTTGCTGCAGCCCGGGGTCGGCCTCGAACGCGTCCAGCGCGCGGTCGCTGGTGTCAGCGGCGCGGTTCCTTGCCCGCTCGGCGGCCAGCGCGGTCGGGGTGGCCAGCAGGATCTGATGGTCGGGCACCGGCACGCCGAACCGCTCGACCTCCAGTGCGCACACCCAGTCCGCGAAGTCGTTCGGCCGGTCAGGGCCGCCCAGCCGGGCCGACCCGTAGGCCGCGTTCGAGGTGACGTACCTGTCGAGCAGCACCACATCGTGTTCGTCGAGCAGGTCCCTGATCAGCCCGGCCGCGTCCCGGCGATCCAGCGCGAACAGCACCGCGGGGCCGTGCACGGACTGCGAGAGGTCACCCAGCCGGCCGTACAGCGCATCGCGCACCAGGTCGGCGTGCACGTCCACGCCGTACCGCGGGAATGCCAGGGTGGCCACGGTGCGGCCGCTCCCCCGCCACCGCTCCGCCATCGCCCGGGTCAGCGTGCGCTTGCCCGACCCGTCCAGACCTTCCACCACGATCAACCGGCCCACGGGCGCAACCCTACGGGCGGGCCGGGATCTCGGAGGTCAACCTCACCGACCAGTCCCGGCCGACCAGTCCCGACCGACCAGTCCCGACCGACCAGTCCCGGCCGACCAGTCCCGAGCAACCGACCCGTCACCGACCGAAGCCCCAGGCGGGCGTTTCCACTCAAAGCGGCTCTCACGCACCACAGCTGCGCGCAGGCGCAACAGGACGCAGCCCACCAGGTCACGGGTCAGCGCCTGACGGACGATGCCGCGAACCCGACCCTTGAGCCACCCCCCGCCCGGAAGATCAAGACTTGTGGCCATTTCAGGGTGTGACACAACCTGAAATGGCCACAGGTCTTGATCTTCCCGTCCGTCACCGACCCCAGCCGGAGCCCCTGACACCGCCGGCTGCGACGCCGGTGGATGCCGCGACGCGCCGGAACTCACCAGCCCAGCGTCGCCTCGAGAACGTTGCGGATATCTCCGCACGAGCCCGAACGTGAGCACCGTCCGTCGCCCGCTGTTGTGAGATCGCAACCGTGAGTGGCTGGCGACCCGCCACCGCCGGTGGCATGGTGTCGGGCGTGACCACTTCGGCTCAGGCTCCGGGCCCGGCCACCGAGAAGACCTTCCTCGGGCAGCCGCGCCAACTGTCCACCCTGTTCTCGGTCGAGATGTGGGAGCGGTTCTCCTTCTACGGCATGCAGGGCATCCTGCTGATCTACCTGTACTACTCGGTCGCCGACGGCGGGTTGGACATGGACCGGGTGGCCGCGACCAGCATCGTGGGGGCCTACGGCGGTCTGGTGTACCTCTCCACGATCCTGGGCGCGTGGTTCGCGGACCGGCTGATCGGTCCGGAGCGGACGCTGTTCTATGCAGCGGTGTTCGTGATGGCCGGGCACATCTCGCTGTCCGTCCTGCCCGGCCTGCTGGGTGTCGGCGTCGGACTTGTGCTCGTCGCCCTGGGCAGCGGCGGCGTCAAGGCCAACGCGACCTCCCTGGTCGGCACGCTGTACAGCCGTGACGACATCCGCCGGGACGCGGGCTTCTCCATCTACTACATGGGCATCAACCTGGGCGCCTTCTTCGGACCCCTGCTCACCGGCATCGTGCAGTCGAGCTGGGGCTTCCACGCCGGCTTCGCGCTCGCCGCCGTCGGGATGGCCATCGGCCTGACGATCTACAGCTTCGGCCGCAAGAACCTACCGGAGTCGGCGCACCATGTGCCCAACCCGCTGCCGGCCGAGCGCAGGGTGCCGATGATCATCGGTGCGGTGCTGGCCCTCGTCCTGGTGGCCGTGCTCGCACTGACCGGGGTGCTCAGCGCCGACCGACTCGCCACGATCGTTGTCTTCATCACGATCCTGGCCGCGATCGGCTACTTCGTGGTGATCCTGGGCAGCAAGAAGATCACCAAGGTGGAGCGCAGCCGGGTGCTGTCCTTCATCCCGATGTTCATCGTCAGCGCGGTGTTCTGGTCGCTCTACCAGCAGCAGTTCACCGTGGTGACCGAGTACTCCGACAAGCAGCTCAACCGACAGATTCTCGGTTGGGTGATGCCGGTGAGCTGGGTGCAGTCCATCAACCCGGTCTTCATCATCATCCTGTCGGGCGTCTTCGCGGCCCTGTGGACCAAGCTCGGCACCCGGCAGCCGTCGACGCCGATCAAGTTCGCGCTGGGCACCATCGTGATGGGCGTGGCGTTCCTGCTCTTCCTGCCGATGGCCAGCACCGTGCCGAACAGCGCACCGCTGCTCGGGTTGGTCGGCGTGCTGTTCGTATTCACCATCGCCGAGCTGCTGATCTCGCCGGTGAGCCTGTCCCTGGCCACCAAGCTGGCTCCGGAGGTATTCCAGACGCAGATGGTGGCGCTGCTGTTCCTCTCGATCGCGCTGGGCACCGCGATGGCGGGCGTGCTTGCCGAGTACTACTCGGACGACAACCAGGTGGCGTACTTCGGCATCCTCGGCGCGATCGCCATCGTGGTCGGGATCGTGCTGTTCCTGATGGCGCCGTTCGTCAAGAGGCTGATGAGCGGGGTGCGCTGAGCCCGCTCGGCTCCGGAGGCTAAGGACTCTCGCGACGGCAAATCCCGGGGGTCGGGCGGCGGCGGCGGACCGCTCGTGTTGGATGGGCCGCATGACTTCTGCGAATTCGTCCAAGCCGGTCGTCGACTTCCCGAACGGTGAACCGCCGACCGAGCTCGACATCGTCGACATCACCGTCGGCGACGGAGCCGAGGCGGTGCCCGGTGGAACCGTGCGGGTGCACTACCTCGGCGTCGAGTTCGACTCCGGCGAGGAATTCGACTCGTCGTGGAACCGCGGGGAGTCCATCGAGTTCCCGCTGCGAGGTTTGATCAAGGGCTGGCAGGACGGCATCCCGGGCATGAACGTCGGCGGGCGCCGCCAGCTGATCATTCCGCCGGAACTGGCCTACGGCCCGGCCGGCGGTGGGCATCGGTTGTCCGGCAAGACACTGGTCTTCGTCATCGACCTGCTGGACGTGCGCTAAACGCGCTGAGCCGCCCGCCGCCACCGGGACCGTCAGTACCGGTAGTGATCCGGCTTGTACGGGCCCTCGACGTCAACGCCGATGTACTCCGCCTGGTCCTTCGACAGCTTGGTCAGCTCGCCGCCGAGCGCCTGGACGTGGATGCGCGCGACCTTCTCGTCCAGCGCCTTCGGCAGCCGGTAGACCTCGTTGTCCCATTCGTCGGGCTTGGTGAACAGCTCGATCTGCGCGATGACCTGGTTGGAGAAGGACGCGCTCATCACGAACGACGGGTGCCCGGTGGCGTTGCCCAGGTTCAGCAGCCGCCCCTCGGAGAGCACGATGATGGTGTGGCCGTTGGCGAATCGCCACTCGTCGACCTGCGGCTTGATCTCGATCTTGGACACGCCCTTGACGCGGGCCAGCCCGGCCATATCGATCTCGTTGTCGAAGTGGCCGATGTTGCCCAGGATCGCCTGGTGCTTCATCCGCTGCATCTGGTCGGCGCGGACGATGTCCTTGTTGCCGGTGGTGGTGATGACGATGTCCGCCCGGTGAATCGACGAGTCCACTGTGCTGACTTCGTAGCCGTCCATCAGCGCCTGCAGGGCGCAGATCGGGTCGATCTCCGCGATGATCACCCGCGCGCCCTGACCGCGGAGCGACTCCGCCGATCCCTTGCCCACATCGCCGTACCCGACGACCAGCGCGACCTTGCCG
>DASQFG010000009.1:0-4148 GCA_035633315.1 Nakamurella sp.
TGCACGACCAACATCCAACGTCACCGGGTGAATGGTGCGGTCGGTCACCACCCGGCATCGTTGGACCGGTCCCCGGGCACTGACGGTGCACCACCCTCCAGCGGCAGCCGGATCGTCATGGCGAGACCGCCTTCCGGGGCATGCGAGGCGACCACCGAGCCACCCAACCGCCGCACCAGGCTGTGCACCAGCGCGAGCCCCAATCCGGCGCCACCGGGCCGCAGCCCCCGGTAGCGCTCGTGCAGCACGCCGGGCTCGAAGGCCACCGGGTAGTCCTCGGGCGCCAGTCCGGGCCCGCCGTCGCGGACCTGCAGCACGGCGCTCTCGTCTCCCGGAGCGGGCTCCCAGCCGACCTGAAGCACCAACGGCTTTCCGGGCGGCAGCGCCCGGAGGGCGTTCTCCGCCAGCCCATCGAGCACCTGACGTATCCGGCGAGAGTCGGTCGTCACCACGACGCCACCGGGCGGGACATCGACGACCAAACGGGACACCCTTCGCCGCGCACCGCACCTCCCAGACCTGGGCCATCTCGGTGACCAACGCGGCGAGGTCGGTCGGCCCGAGGTCGAGATGGAATCCGTCAGCGCCGAGCCTGGCCAGGTCCAGCAGGTCGGAGATCAGCCGCTCCAGCCGCGCGGACTCCCCCAGGATCGCGCGCCCGACGTCGCGCTGCTCGGTATCCGGAATCATTCCGTCGGCCAGCGCCTGCGCCTGTCCGGTGATGCCGGCCAGCGGCGTGCGCAACTCGTGGGAGACCGAGGTGAGGAACTTCCGCTGACGCGATTCGCTGTGCTGCAGAGCATCCGCCAGGTCATTCACCGCGGCCGAGACAGCGGCGACCTCCCGCGGCCCGGTGACGGCGGCGCGTAGGTCCCGACTGCCCTGGCTCATGGCCCTTGCCAGATTCGCGGTCCGCCGCAACGGCGCCGACACCACGCGCGCGACCAGCAGGCCGATCAGCACGGCCGCGACCGTCCCGGCCAGCACGGCGGCGAGCAGCCGACGCTCCAGCGCCTGGCGGGTCGCCCCAGCCACGTCGGCCGGCGTCACCAGCGCAAAGCCACCGGCGGCCGTCGATCGCGCCTCCACCAGCTCCAGTTGCCCGCCCGCCGTGGCGGTCCCCGAGACTGATGCCCCGCCGACGGCCGCGGTCGCGCCGGCCTGCCGCGCGGCGCGAACCGAGCGCCGGTCCGTTCCCGTCACCGCGCCGTTCGGTCCGACCGAGACAACGGTGATGCCCTGATCGCCCAGGATCGCCGCGGTCGAGGCCAGGTCGGTTGCCATGGACGACGGCTCGGCGGCGAGCTGAGCTGCCACCAGATCGGCCCGATCGGCGAGCGCCTCCGTCGCCGCGTCGAGCAGCGTCCGGCGGACCACCAGAATGCCAACCACGCTGGAGATCACCGCCACCAGCACCGCGACAACGATGACGAGCAGCGTGACGCGGACCGCGAGGCTGGTCCGCGCAATCCTGGCCGGACGCGGTGATGCGGGTTCGTCCACGGTCGTCACCGCGGATCCGCCGAATACCCCACGCCCCGAACGGTCCGGATCGGGCTCGCCTCGCCGAGCTTGGCGCGCAGTGCCGCGACGTGTACATCGACGGTCCGCCGGCCGGCCCCGGTGCTGTATCCCCACACCGAACTGAGCAGCCCGGCCCGTTCGAAAACCCGACCAGGATGCCGGACCAGGAACTCCAGCAGATCGAATTCCGTTGCGGTCAAATCGATCTCGCGCGCTTGCTCGGCTTCTCCCGCGCCGCTCACCGTGCTGCCGCCGCCAGCCGGGTGACCGGGTGCGGGTTGATCGGCGGCGCGGTGATCGGCGGCGGGGTCATCGGCGGCGGGGTCATCGGCGGCGGGGTCATCGGTAGGACCGTTGTCGACCCAGACCCTGCGTCGCGCCGGGTCGAGCCGCACCCGCCCGGCCCGCAGCACGGGCGTGCTCGCCGGTCCGGACGAACGTCGTAGCACCGCCTTGATTCTGGCGACCAGCTCCCGCGGGTTGAACGGTTTGACCAGGTAGTCGTCACCACCCATTTCCAGCCCAAGGATCCGGTCGACGTCCTCGTCCCGCGCGGTCGCGAACAACACCGGCGTCCAGTCGCCGGAGGACCGCAACTGTCGGCAGAGCTCAACGCCGTCGGCGTCGGGCAGGCCGATGTCCATCACGATCGCGACCGGGCGCTCACGGGTGATCGCGGCCATCCCGTCGCGGCCAGTGGTGGCAATCGTCACCCCGAACCCGGCTGCCATCAGGTAGCGGCGCACGCCGTCGGCGATGACGGCTTCGTCCTCGATCACCAGCACCAGACCGCGCGCGGGCGGCGTCTCATTCACGGACACCAGCCTCGCCCCGCGCGAGTGACGCTGGCCGGTGCCGCGCCGATGATCCGGCCCCGTCTGGATCTCAGGAGCAGTGCGCCTTGATCAACGCCGCCAGGTCCGGGCCGATGGCGTTCAACGTGTTCAGCGCCTGACTGCGCCTGGTCGCGCGATCGGTGTACATGGCCGCCAATTGCGTCTCGCCGGCTTGTGTCGCGGCGTCGGCCTTCGCCTTCAGCCAGGCAATGGAACCTCTGGTGTTCGCGTCCGCGCCGAGGCGCGTGATCAGCTTGCTCTCACGCTGGGAGATCTTGTCCAGATGTTGGCAGACCGCCGGTTTGGCCGCATCCAGCGCGACAATTCTCCCCGGAGTCGTGGCGTCCGCGGCCGCGGCAGGGCTCGCCAGCACCACCGCCGCGCCCAGACCCGCGACCAGAACGCCCCCGGTCAGCACGGTCCTGAGAGTTCTCTTCGACGCCATCGATGCTCCTTCGCCGTGCGAGCCGGCAGTCGCCGGCCGTTGATCGTCAGACTGCCGGGACTCGCTTCGGAGAATGTCCGCGCCGTGTTCGGATCGGGTAAAGAACCGGGGACGGGCGGGCGGCGGCCCCGCGCGGGCCTTTGCCCCTGGCGAGCTGCCCGGCGAGGGCGTGTGCTGATGGTGTCGGCTGAGCACCGGCTCGTCCGGCTCTACCTGGGCGTGCGGTCCGACGCCCCATCGTTCCGGGGGAGGCCTTGTCATGAAGGCCACCGTCCGTGTGTTGATTGCTGCTCTGGCCCTGGTTGTCGCCGGTGCGGTCGCCGCCCCGCGGCGTCCGCCCAACCGAGGACCACGCAGAACGTGGGCTCGGTGGTGGTGGCCGCACGGCCCGCGGCGCCGGGTGTGGTGGTGTCGGTGCCGCCGGCGCGGATCGCCGATTCCCGCACCGCGCTCCTCATCCCCGGTGCGGTGCGCGCTTTGGGCCGAGCACCGACGTCACGCCGACGGCCGGAATGCCGCCCAACCCCGTCAGCTGCACCACCACCGTGCACCCGTTCGTACGTCAGCGCCGTCCGGGACGAGGCGGCCAGGGCCACCGAACGCCGCATTCTGGATGCGGCCGAACGCCTTTTCGTCGAGCGGGGGTACGGACCGACCACCATCGCCTCGATCGCGGGGGCGGCCGGTATCTCGAAACAGACGGTCTACCACTCGTGCGGATCCAAGGCGGAGTTGCTCAAGAGGCTCTACGACGTGCGCCTTGTCGTCGACGAGGAGCCGGTTCCCTTCGCCGAACGCGAGGACGTCAAGGACGTCGGCAACCGGTCCGACTCGCGGGCCCTGCTCGCCGGGTACGGCCAACTCGCCGGGGCGATCCTGGAGCGACTCGGCCCGGTGATGTCGGTGGTGGTGGCCGGTGCCGCAGCCGGTGATCCGGACCTGCGGCGCCACCTGGACGTCGCCGATTCCGAACGGCTGACCGGCGCCCAGGGCTGGGCCGGCCGGCTCGCGTCGCTCGGTGCGCTGCGCAAAGGGCTGACCGTGGACCGGGCGCGGGACATCATCTGGGCGATCAACAGCGTGCAGTCCTGGGATCTGTTGGTCCGGCGCCGCGGCTGGAGCACCCAGGACTACGCCGCCTGGCTTGGTGAGGCGCTGTCCGAGGTGCTGTTGGCCCCGCGCTGACTTCCGCCGGCCGGACCGTTACTTGTTGATGAAGAGCTGGGAGAACACGTCCACCGTCTGATCGAGCCAGCCGACGATGTCCAACGTGGAGTTGACGTTCTGCGGTGGTGCCTCGACCAGCGTGTCCCGGCCGATCAACCGGTCGAAATCCACGGTGA
>DASQFG010000010.1:0-14221 GCA_035633315.1 Nakamurella sp.
TCGTCAGCGGACGTCATGCCGCTCGGGGCGCTCACTCGTCCGACGACGCGGCCTGGTCGGCGCTCACCGGGGTGGCAGCACCGGGGGACCCCGCATCGCACTGTCGCCGCAGTGTCGGGCGATGGATTCGGCCAGTACCCGACGGGCTGCCTGCAGGTCCTCCGCGCCGTGCCTCGCCGCCGTCTCGCCGACCAGCTCGGAGCGGATCCTTCGGCCGGCCTCGATCGCCTCGCGGCCCCGGGCCGTCAGCCCGATACGGCGAGCCCTGGCGTCCCGCGGGTCGACCTGCTGCCGCACCCGGCCGCCCTCCCGGAGGTCGGCGACCGCCTTGGACACGGCCTGCTGGCTGACCTGTTCGTTTGGCGAGATCGGTGACGGTCACATCGTTCTCGACCAGGTGCCGGAAGATCACGCCGTCACCGAAGCGCATATCGGGTTGTTGACGTTCGCCCGGTAGGAGTCCGCGAAGCCCGCCGCCACTCGCCGCTGTACATCTTCGGCCCACACCCACCCCGGTTGACGCTGCTGTCGCTGTTCGCCGGGTGGGCCGGCGGGGCGAAGGTGCGCTCGGCCCGACCTGCGTCGTCACCATGTGCACCCTCTGCCAGGAGCCGTGTTGATCAAGACTCCTGGCCATCTCGTGTCGCACACCGACACGGAATGGCCAGACGACTTGATCATGGATGGTGGGTCGCGCGCGCGTCATCACCGAGCCACCCCAGCGCGCCCTCGGCGGCGAATACCGCCGAGCCGGGCGTGGCGGGTTACCCTGACCAAGCGCGAAAAGGGGGAGCCGGTGAGTCAGCTGTCGCTGTTCTCCGCCGACCTCACTCCGCCGCAACTGTCCGACCTCGGTGGCCTGCTGGCCGCTCACGGCCAGATTGCCGCCGGACCTGGTGGGTTCCGGTTGTCGATCCTGCTCGCTGACCAGTGGCGTGCCGAGGCGCTCTTGCGCGAGTGCCGGGTCAGGGACGTCACGGCGGAGGTCGTCGCGGGTTCCGACGGACCCACGGCGGACGGACCCGCGTCTGACAGCCGGCCGGCCGACAGCCGGTCGCCCGATCGCGAGCCGCCGGCCGACAGCCGGTCGCCCGATCGCGAGCCGCCGGTCGACAGCCGGTCGCCCGATCGCGAGCCGCCGGACGAGAAGCCGCCCGACCGCCAGTGGCCGGACAGCCCATCGCCGGCCGCGGCGGGCGATGGCAGCCGCACGGCGACGGTCTTCCGTTCGCAGCGGACGTCGGTGCTCGCCGATCTCGCGTCGGCCTGGACGCGCGGCGCGGTCAAGGCCGTTCCGGTCGGTCTGACCCTCACGCCGGGATTCCTGCGGTGCTGGACGATCGCCGCCGGGCAGCCTGCCGCAGTCGGCTTCCTGCTCGGGCTCGACCCGCACGCTCCGGACACCTACGAGCCGCTGGCCGCTGTGTGCGCCGCAGCGGGGTTGGCCGGATCGCTGCTGGGCATTCGTGGTGGCGGGCCCGCTGTGCGTATCGTCGGGTACAGGCGGTGTGCGCGGTTGGCCGAGATGATCGGCACGCCGCCGCCCGAGGCGCCTCGGGGGGCGTTCCCGGCGCTGTCCCACTGACTGATGGTGGTCAGCGGCAGAGGATTCACTGGTCGGACCGCTGGGGCACTACCGTCAGCGACGCGCGGCGGCCACACAAGGGTCTTGCGGGACTGTGGCATCCTGCTCCGGACGGCTCGGAATCGACCGTGGTGTTCGACCGGGTGACACGGCAAGCGATGTCGAACACCGCCGAAGGCGTCCGATGTCGCGGCGAATGCGTCTGTATATAAGGAGAACGTGAGCCTGATGGCCACTGGCAAGAGCGTGGCGAAGAACGGGTCCGGAGTGCGCCTGGTCGTCGTGGAGTCCCCGAGCAAGGCCAAGACGATCTCGGGCTTCCTCGGCGACGGCTACATCGTGGAGTCCTCCGTCGGTCACATTCGCGATCTGCCGCGCGGGGCGGCCGATGTGCCGGCCAAATACAAGGGCGAGCCCTGGGCCCGGCTCGGCGTGAACACCGAGAACGGCTTCGAACCGCTCTACGTCATCACCCCGGAGAAGAAGGCCCAGGTCGCCAAGCTCAAGTCGCTGCTGGCCGGTGCCGACGAGCTCTACCTGGCCACGGACGAGGACCGCGAGGGCGAGGCCATCGCCTGGCACCTGCTGGAGACGCTCAAGCCCAAGGTGCCCGTCAAGCGGATGGTCTTCCACGAGATCACCGAGAGGGCGATCTACGACGCCGTCGAGCATCCGCGGGAACTTGACGACAACCTGGTCAACGCCCAGGAGACCCGCCGCATCCTGGACCGGCTCTACGGCTACGAGGTTTCCCCGGTGCTGTGGAAGAAGGTGATGCCCAAGCTGTCCGCCGGTCGCGTGCAGTCCGTCGCCACCCGCATCATCGTGCAGCGCGAACGCGAGCGGATGGCCTTCCGCACCGGCACCTACTGGGGCCTTGACGGCCTGTTCGCCCCGCAGGCCGACCGCGAGGCGAAGCCGTTCTCCGCCGCGCTGTCCTCGGTCGCCGGGCAGCGGCTGGCCGTCGGACGCGACTTCGACCCGGCCACCGGCGCCATCAAGGCGGGCACCGACGTGCTGCTGCTGGACGAGGACGGCGCCCGGAGCCTGGCCGCGTCCCTGCAAGGTGGCACGGCCACCGTCAGCTCCGTCGAGGAGAAGCCCTACACCCGCCGGCCCTACCCGCCCTTCATGACGTCCACGATGCAGCAGGAGGCCGGGCGCAAACTCGGCTTCAACTCCGAGCGCACCATGCGCACGGCGCAACGCCTGTACGAGAACGGCTTCATCACCTACATGCGAACCGACTCCACGACGCTGAGCACCACCGCTCAGGAGGCCGCCCGCAACCAGGCCCGCGAACTGTACGGACCGGAATACGTGCCGGACGCCCCGCGGCAGTACACCCGCAAGGTGAAGAACGCCCAGGAGGCACACGAGGCCATCCGGCCCGCCGGGGAGAACTTCCGCACGCCGGGTCAGGTCGCGAACAAGCTGTCCGGTGACGAGTTCCGGCTGTACGAGTTGATCTGGCAGCGCACCATCGCCTCGCAGATGGTCGACGCCAAGGGGCTCACGCTGTCGGTCAAGATCGTCGCCACCGCCGACGGCCGGGAGTGTGTGTTCAGCGCCTCCGGGCGGACCATCACCTTCCCGGGCTTCCTGCGGGCCTACGTGGAGACCGTCGATGCCGAGGCCGGTGGCGAGGCCGACGACGCCGAGCGCCGGCTGCCCAAGCTGACCACCGGTCAGCAGCTGGACACCCGCGAGCTGATCCCGGCCAGCCACGTCACCACCCCGCCGGCCCGGTACACCGAGCCGTCGCTGATCGGCGCGTTGCAGGAGCTGGGCATCGGCCGCCCGTCGACCTACACCTCGATCATCCGCACCATCATCGAGCGCGGGTACGTCTGGAAAAAGGGACAGGCACTGGTGCCGTCCTGGATCGCGTTCGCCGTGATCGGATTGCTCGAACAGCACTTCGCCCGGCTCGTCGACTACGACTTCACCGCTGCCATGGAGGACGAACTCGACGGTATCGCCGACGGCCGCATCGGACGCACGGACTGGCTGACCGCGTTCTACTTCGGCGGCGACGTCGGCCCGGAGGGCTCGGTGGGGCGCACCGGCGGCCTGAAGAAGCTGGTCGGCGAGCGGCTGGAGGACATCGACGCGCGCGAGGTCAACTCGCTGCCGCTGCTGACCGATTCGCAGGGCCGCCAGGTGCTGGTCCGGGTGGGCCGGTACGGGCCCTACCTGGAGCGGGTCGTGGTCGGCGAGGACGGTGCGGAGCAATCGCAGCGAGCCAACCTGCCCGAGGATCTTCCACCGGACGAGGTGACGGCCGACGTCGCCGAGGAACTGTTCGGCCAAGCGGCGGACGGCGGCGAGAACGAGCTCGGCGTCGATCCCGGCACCGGCAATGCCATCGTCGCGCGGGACGGCAGGTACGGGCCGTACGTCACCGAGGTGCTGCCCACTCCGGACGCGCCCGAAGAGGGCGCACCGCCCCCGAAAAGGGCAGCCAAGGCCGCGAAGCCACGGACCGCCTCGCTGTTCAAGTCCATGTCGCTGGACACCGTCGATCTGCCCACCGCTCTGAGGCTGCTCTCGCTGCCCAGGGTGGTCGGCGTCGACCCGGCCGACGGTGCCGAAATCACCGCGCAGAACGGCCGCTACGGGCCATACCTGAAGAAGGGCACCGACTCCCGGTCATTGACCGAGGAGGAAGCGCTGTTCACCGTCACCCTGGACGAGGCGCTGGCGCTGTACGCCCAGCCCAAGACCCGCGGCCGGTCGGCCGCCGCCGCACCGCCGTTGCGGGAGGTCGGCACGGATCCGGCCGGTGGCAAGCCGATGGTGATCAAGGACGGCCGGTTCGGCCCGTACGTGACCGACGGCGAGACGAACGCGTCGCTGCGTAAGGGCGATGAGGTCGAGTCGCTGACCGTGGAACGCGCGGCGGAGCTGCTGGCCGATCGGCGGGCCCGTGGCCCCGCACCGAAGCGCACGCCGGCCCGGAAGGCGCCTGCGGCCACCACCAAGCGGAAGAAGCCGACCACCCGCAGCGCCGCGAGCTGAGCTGGGCGCTGTCGGCGCGCCCTTCGGTGCGGCGGTGGTGCGGCGGTGATCGGTGCGGCGCGCGATGCTCGCGCCGCCCGAACGATGCTCGTGCTGTGGGTGCGTTGCTCTTGCTGCAGCATGGGGTCGGCGCGGGCCGGGTGAGCATCGCTCGGGGTGAGCATCGCTCGGGGGTGGGTGCCGCGGTGTTGGTGGCCGGCGGTGGCCCAGTCGGACTCGGCGCGGGCTGGGTGAGCATCGCGTCATCGGGCAGCCGACCCGGCCCAATGGCAGCGCGCGCCAACCTCGCGGCGCGGACGAGCAGCGCGCGCGAACCCCGCAGCGCCGACGAGCCGCGCGATCCGCCAAGTCGCTCGCGCTTGCGCCTACGATCGAGCCATGACGGCGGGCTTCGACGCCATGCGCGGAACCGATCAACGATTCTCCGACGCGCTGAGCGGCGCGGACGGCACCGGGGATCCGGCCGTCATGATGCCTGTGCTGGACGTCTATCCCGACGCGCTCTCGGCCCCCATGCCGTCCCTGGAAGCCGGGTCGATTCCGATCGTCACCGCGCTCGCCGCGAACCAGGCCGCCCCCCAGAACGCATCGTCCGCGCAGGCCGCCGGGTCAGCCGGCCAGACCGGTGCGCGGGTGCCGCCCGCCGCCCGCGGTCAGGCCACCGGCGGGCGTGCTGTCCGTCCCGCCACACCGACCCGGCCCGCCACACCGACCCGGCCCGCCCAACCCACCCGGCCCGCCCCGCAGCCCAGAACGGCCACCCAGGCGGGGTCGCCGCAAGCCATCCGGCCCGCAGCGCCGAGCCCGGCGAACGCCCAATCTGCGCTCCGGAACCTTTCCGACCGGATCGGCACCTGGAGCTACCAGGGCAAGATCGCGCAATCCGACGCCTTCTGGGCCGCCCGCCAGCAGGTCGCGCCGCAGTCCACCCGCCCGACGGCGCCGCAGCGTTCGGCCGCTCCCGCCCGACGCCCGGCGAACTCCCAGCGGGCCGTCGCCTCCCAGCAGTACCGACCGGCTCCGACCCGGACGTCGGCGCAGTCGCAGGCGTCCGCCTCACCGACCGAAGTCGCGCCCGCCGCGCCAACCGTCTCCCAGTACGGCCAGCTGCGGGAGATTCGCAATCAGTCGCAACTGCGCAGGGCGGCGCGATCGCCACGCCAGGCGCGGAAGTCGCGCGGGCAGAGCGTGCTGTCCGTGCTGGTGTTCATTGTCATCGTGCTGTTCGCCACGGGGGTGGGTCAGCGCATCATTGACGCCGTCAACACGCTGATCCAGCGGTGAACCCGCTGACCGCGCGGGACCGGCGGGCGGTGAACGGAAGATGAGCGGCAAACGCGAACCCAATTCGGTCACGGTCCTGCTGCGCATTCCGGTCTTCCGGCGGCTCTGGGCGGCCATCGCGATTTCCAGTCTCGGCGACTGGCTCGGGCTGCTGGCCACCACCGCGTTGGCCGCCTACCTGACCAAGGACGACTCGAGCATCGCGCAGGGCGCCGCGGTGTCCGGGGTGCTGCTGACCCGGCTGCTGCCCGATCTGATCCTCAGCCCGTTCGCGGGGGCGCTGGTCGACAAGTTCGACCGCCGGACGGTCGCCATCGTCGGGGACACCCTGGCGGGGCTGCTGTACGTGTCGATCCTGGTCAACGGCAACCTGTTGTGGCTGCTGATCGCCCAGTTCCTGGTCGAGGCGATCGGTCTGTTCTCCACCCCGGCCAAACAGGCCATGTGGGTGAACATCGTGCCGCGCGAGCGATTGGCGGTGGCCAACCAACTCAACTACGTGTCGGTGTACGGCATGGTCCCGTTGGCGGCCGCGATCTTCGTGCTGCTGTCGACGGTGGCCACCTTCTTCGGCGTCCCCGATCTCGAGGACTCGGGCGGCGGCGCACTGATCTCAGGTTCGACGAACACCCTGGCGATCGACATCGCGCTCGGGCTGGACGCCGCCACCTACTTCTTCTCGGCCGGCATGGTGCTGATCTCCCGCGGCATGATCCCGGCGTTCGTCGGCGAGCGATCGGCGACGAAGAATATCTTCTCGCTGATCATCGAGGGCGTCTCGTTCATCCGGAAGAACCGGCTGATGCGGGCGATCTACATCGGGATCCTGGGTGCCTTCGGCGCGGGCGGCCTGGTCGCCGGGGTGGCGCAGGCGTACGTCGCAACGCTGGGTGCCGGCAACGCCGGTTACGGCATCCTGTTCGGCACGGTGTTCACCGGCTTGGCGATCGGCATGCTGATCGGGCCCAGGGTCTTCCCGACGATCCCACGTCGGATGATCTTCACCCCGGCGATCGGGGCGGCCGGGATCTCGCTGGTCGTGATGAGCGTGCTGCAGGACTTCCTGGGCGCCGCCATCACCGCCTTCGTGATGGGCGTGTTCGCCGGCGTCGCCTGGATCAACGGCTTCACCATGATCGGCCACGAGGTCTCCGACCAGCTCCGCGGCAGGGTGTTCGCGTTCGTCATGTCCTCGGTGCGGATCATCCTGCTGGCCACCATCGCGGCCGGCCCCATCCTGGCGGGCGCGCTCGGCCCGTATCCGTTGGCCGCCGGCGACTTCCGGATGGAGATCAGCGGGCCCGCACTGGTGCTGGCCGTCGGTGGCTTGATCGCGTTGCTGGTGAGCCTGTACACCGGCCGGCAGATCGGCGGCTTGACCTCCGGCTTGACCCGTCGGCTGTTCCGGCGCCGCCAGCTGAACATCTGGGACGACCAGGACGATCATGCCGGCGCGTTGATCGCCGTCGAGGGCGCCGACCAGGACACCGTCGTCCGCTACGCGGACGCGATCGAGGACCATCTGCGGGCGAAGGGCCTGGTGACGGTCCGGGTGCGCTCGCAGGCGCCCGCCGACCCGAAACCGATGCTGCGGGGCGGCGGACCGGAGAGCCCCGCGGATGCGCTGCGGGCGACCGCGGATCTCGCCGACCTGTCGACGGCGCGGATCAGCCCGTCCCTTCAGGCGGGCGCGGTGGTGATCTGCGAGGGGTTCGTGGATGCCACGATCGTGCGGTACCGGGCCATCGGTCTCGAGGAGCAGCGGCTGGCTCGCGTCGCGCAGTGGGCCGTCAACGGGTTGAAGCCCGATCTGACGTTGGTGGTGGACCCGCCATCGGGCAACGGGCGGGCGACGCTGACGACGGCGGGGTCCGCGGTGTCCACCGAGACCCGGGTGACCGAGCCCGTGGCGACCGAGAAGCCGGACGCCGCGGCGTCCAACGGTGCAGTTCCCGCAGAACCCGTCGCTGCCGACGAGGGTGTGGTGGAACCGGCGGCAGAGGTGGAGAACGATGAGGCCGTGTCGGGTCTGGCCCTGGCCGGTGAGGCGCTCTCGGAGTTGGCGGCACCCGGGCAGGAGGTGCCGGAACGAGTCGAACCGGCAGCTTCGAAACCCGCACACCCGGACCCGGCCACCGGGGACTTTGCTGAGGATCTCGTGGTCGACGAGCGGAGCGGGCAGGTCGACGACGATGACGAGCAGGTCGACCCGGCCCAGGCCTACCGGGACCGTGCGTCCTACACACCCGAGCGGTACATGATCGTGCAGCCGCACCTCGGCCGGCTGCTGCCCGAGGTCGTCGTGCGGCTGGAATCGGTGGTGCGGCAACGGACTCCGGCGCCGGCCGATCCGCAACCGGCCGCCTGACCGGAGGTCAGCGCGTGACGCCCGGCCGGCGGCGTGACCGGGGTCAGCCCAGCAGCTGATCCAGCGGCACGGCCGGATCGGCCAACGCCGCCAGGTCCACCGACCGTCCGGCGTATCCCGCCCGCACCAGGTCCTGGATCTGGTCCGTCACGTCCCATACGTTGGCGTTCATCCCGGCGAGCACCCGCCCGCCGGCCACCCAGAACGCGATGAACTCCGGGGCGGCGTCACCGCCGACCGTCGGATCGCCGCGGAAGACCACCTGGTCGTACCCGCCGGGCGTCACCCACCCCGCGTACTCCATGCCCAGGTCGTACTGGTCGGAGAAGAAGTACGGCACCGGCGCGTAGTCCCCCCCGGTGCCGAGCATCGACCGCGCCGCCGCAGGCCCACCGTTCAGCGCATTCGCCCAGTGCTCGACCCGGATCTGGGTGTTCAGCAGCGGATGGAACCAGGACACGACATCGCCGCACGCCCAGATGTGCTCGTCGGAGGTCCGCAGCATCGCGTCGGTGACGATCCCGTTGTCGACCCGCAGCCCGGCGGATTCCGCAAGCTCCACAGCCGGCCGGATGCCCACCCCGACCGCGATCAGGTCGGCGGGCAGGACGGTGCCATCGGCCAGCAGTACTCCGGTGACGTGCCCGTCCTCGCCCTGGAACTCGCTGAGCCCGGCGCCGAAGCGGAAGTCGACGCCGTGCGCGACGTGCAGATCCCGGTAGATCGCGGCGACCTCGTCGCCCAGGACCCGGCGCAGCGGCAGGCTGTCCATCTCGGCCACGGTGACCGAGCAGCCGTGGTGTCGCGCGGCGGCCGCCGTCTCCAAGCCGATCCATCCGGCGCCCACGACCACCACGTTCCCGCCGGCGCGCAGACCCTCCAGCAGGGCGTCTGCCTGGTCCAGCGTGCGCAGGTAGTGCACCCCGGTCAGCTCCGAACCGCGGATCGCCAGGGTTCGGACCCGTGATCCGGTGGCCAGCAGCAGCTTGTCGTAGTGCAGGGAATCGGACGGATGCAGGGCGACCAACCGGCGGGCTGCGTCGAGGTCGACGGCGACGGTGCCCAGCCGCAACTCCACCTTGTGTTCGGCGTACCAGCCGAACTCGTGCACCCGTCCGCCGTCCCGCGGGTCGTTGCCGAGCAGGTAGCCCTTCGACAGCGGCGGCCGCTCGTAGGGCAGTTCGCTTTCCTCGCCGATCAGCACCACCCGGCCGGCGAAGCCCTCGTCACGCAGGGTCTCGGCCGCCTTGGCGCCGGCCAGCGAAGCGCCGATGATCACGTACACGTCGTCCGTCATGCGAACAGAGTCCTCCGCGGTCGGCGGGCTGACAAGATCGGGCGGCGGACCACAGCAGACCGCCCAGGGAGCCGCCGGAGCCGCGGGCCAGGAGCGCTGTCGGCGGGCTCGGTTACGGTGTGGCGGAACGGAAAAGCTGGTGATCGGGCTGGAGGTGTGGACGGTGGCGCAGAGCCCTTCGGGTGCGATCGACGCTCCCGAGCCACCCGACGTCGCGGGTGCGCTCGACTGGACGGCGGCGGACACCGAGCCTGTGCTGTGCTGCCTGTGCCGCGTTCCGGGCGACCCCATCATGACGGTCGCGCCGTTCGGGGTGGTGCGCTGCCCGATCTGCGACCTCGCCTTCGTCTCACCCCGGCTGTCCGCGGCCGCGCTGCAGCGGATGTACGACGATCCCGGGTATTTCGAGGACACCGTTTACGGCGACCCAACCGGTCGCTCGCCGGCCATGGTGCTGCAGAGGACCTGGACCGCGGGACGGTTGTCCGGGCTGGTCGCGCGCCGGCCGCCGCCGGGCAGACTGCTGGAGATCGGCACCGGATACGGGTACTTCCTCGCCGCCGCCCGCGACGCCGGCTATGCGGTGAGTGGGGTCGAGCTGTCCCGCACCGGGGCGGCGCACGCGCGCGACCGGCACGGCCTGGAAGTCTTTCGGGGTCAGTTGGACGCCGCGCCGTCGGACGAGCCGGCGGACGTCATCTGTTTCTGGGACACGCTGGAACACGTGCCCGATCCCCTGGAGTTCCTGCGCCACGTGCGCCTTCGGCTGGCTGACGACGGAGTGTTCGCGCTGTCCGTGCCCTCGTTCGCCTCCCCTCCGGCCCGGCTGCTGGGGGCGCGGTGGTGGACGCTCAAACCCGAGCAACATATCTGGCTGTTCACCCCGACCACGCTCCGGCTGCTGGCGGCCCGGGTCGGTCTGGTGCTGACATCGGTGGTCACCTCGCCGTTGCGCCGGGCGAACGCCGGACGGACGGACTCGCTGGTCGCGTTCGGGCGGGCGTTGCCGGAGGTCGACCGATGATCGCGGCACCGGTCTTCGACGACGTGATCGGCCAGCACGAGGCGATTGCCGTGCTGTCCGCCGCGGTCGATGCGACGCACGGCGATGTGGGTGTGGCGGGCGCGGCGATGACCCATGCCTGGCTGTTCACCGGGCCGCCCGGCTCCGGCAGGTCGGTGGCCGCGCGCGCGTTCGCCGCCGCGTTGCAGTGCGCCGACCGCGGCTGCGGGCATTGCGCGCACTGCCGGACGGTGATGCACGCAACGCACGCGGACGTGCGGACCGTGACGCCCGAGGGGCTCACCATCTCCGTCAAGGAGATGCGGGCCGTGGTGCAACTGGCGGCCCGCCGGCCGGCCACCGGCCGCTGGCAGATCGTGCTCATCGAGGACGCCGACCGGTTGACCGAGGGCGCGTCCAACGCCCTGCTGAAAGCCGTCGAAGAACCGCCGCCGCACACGGTGTTCCTGCTCTGCGCGCCGTCCACCCACCCCGACGACGTGTCGGTGACGATCCGCTCGCGGTGCCGGGTGCTGGCGCTACGCACGCCGTCGGCCGATTCGATCGCCGAGGTGCTGGTCCGCCGGGACGGCATCGATCCGGAGACCGCGGGTTGGGCGGCCTCGGTCGCGGCCGGGCACGTCGGGCGGGCCCGCCGGCTGGCGACCGACGAGCTGGCGCGGGAGCAGCGGCGCAGGGTGCTGGCCGTGCCCGGCGCACTGCGCACCGTCGCGGACGTGTTCGTGGAGGCCGGTGAGCTGCTCGCGGCCGCCAAGAGAGAGGCGTCATCGGTGTCGGACCGTCGGGACGGCGTCGAGTTGGACGAGCTGAAGATGGCCCTCGGCGCGGGTGGCACCGGCAAGGGTGCCGTCGGGGCGTCCCGGGGGACCGCCGGCGTGGTGAAAGAGCTGGAGCGACGGCAGAAGTCGCGGGCCACCCGCACCGAGCGGGACGTGCTGGACCGCGCCCTGGTCGACCTTTCCGGCTTCTACCGGGACGTGATCGCGGTGAGCCTGCAGTCACCGGCGCCGCTGATGAACCCGGACATGTCCCGCGATGTCGTGGTGGCCGCGTCGCGGTTGGGGGCCCAGGGCGCGCTGCACCGGCTGGATGCGGTGCTCGCCTGCCGTGAGGCGATCGAGCTGAACGTCAAGCCGCAGATCGCGGTCGAGGCGATGATGATGGCGCTCTACGCCGGCCCGGTCTGCGTCTGAGCCTCCCGATGATCGGCGCTCAGCGGAGCTGGCGCAGGGGTTTTCGGCACGATGCTCACGCCGTCGGTGCGCTGTAGCAAGAGCATCGCTCGGGCTGGGAGAGCATCGTCCGTCGGGCGGCTAGGCGATGTGGACAACTGCCCTGGATCGGGCCCGGTTCCTGGCACACTGCCCCGCGTACCGTGAGCACATCAGTGCTCGTCGACGGGAGGTCGGCAGATGACGTCGAATCCGGAGCTGGCGCGGTTTGCCGCATTTGCCGGCGAAGATCTGACGCAGGACGAGTTGATCAGGGCTGCGCGCGCGACCGCGGCGGCGGGCATTCTGGCGACGGGAGCGGATCCGTTCACCGGGTTGCTCACCGGAGCCGGGCTGACCTACGCCGATCTGCTGAAGACTCCCGAGGACGGCCGGCGGTACGAGCTGATCGACGGGAGTCTGCTCGTGTCACCCACTCCGAGCCTGCGGCACCAACATGTCTCCCTTGGGCTCTCGCGTTTGTTGATGGACGCTTGCGGCCGCGACCTGGTCGTTGGCGAGAACTCCGACGTGATCCTGGATCCCGGCACCGAGCGCCGCACGGCCATCCCCGACATCTACCTCGCCGACGCCGACGGGTTCTGGGAAACGACGCAGCACGCGTTGCCCGTCGCGCACCTCCGGCTGGCCGTCGAGATCGCCTCGCCGTCGAGCGTCACCACCGATCGGGTACTGAAGGCCGAGCTGTACGCCGAGGCCGCCGTCGAGCACTACTGGCGGGTCGAGTTCACCTCCGACGACCGTCATGCCACGTGCGTCGTCATCGCCTACCGGCTGATCGACGGCCGGTACCAGGAGGTCAGGCGAGCGGGTGCGGGGGAGACGTTCGCCGTGCGCGAGCCCGTGAAGCTCTCCTTCGATCCGTTGGTCCTCACCGCCCGGCCCTGATGCGATGAGTCGCGGCAGTCGGGGCGCCGGCGCTGAATGCAGAGTTCCAGGAGAGGGGTTGGCGTGCGGCGGTTCATGATCGTGCTGACCCTGACGGCCGCCGCGGTGACCGCGGCCTGCTCCACCGGGCCGACCGCGTCGGAAGAATCGCCGTCGTCCCTGCCGGTGTCCACGGCGGTCTCCCAGGCCGCTGCGGCGGTGCGGTTGCTCGATCCCGCGGAGTTCGGGGCGGCGATCGCGGGCGACCGGGTGACGATCAACGTGCACGTGCCGGACCAGGGCTCGTTGCCGGGCACCGACCTCGCGGTGCCGTTCGACCAGATCACCGTCCGGGGGTCGGAGCTACCGCAGGACCGCAGCACCCCGGTGGCCATCTACTGCATGTCGGGCAACATGAGTGCGATCGCCGGCCAGGAACTGACGGCAATCGGCTACACCGACGTCGTGGAGTTGCGCGGCGGGATGGAGGCATGGCGGGCTGCCGCCCGCCCGCTGCTCCCCGCAAGCAGCTGACCAAGATCGGGCGCGTTGTGGTGAATGATCCGAACCGCGGCGGGGTGCGGAAGGCTGTTCCGAATCGGCAACGAGCCGCTCCGTAACACCCACCGTCGCGCGGCCGACCGACGCGTTCGTCGGGCCATCGCTGACCGCGTACCGTGACGGCTCATGGGCATGCTGTGCGCGGTGACGTTCACACCGAACGGGCAGTTGCACTATGCCGATCCGGGGGAGCTGCGGCCCGAGGTCGGCGACATGGTGCTGCTGCCCACGGAGCAGGGTGCGGTGACGGTCAGGGTGGTGTGGGCCGCCGAGTACTCCGCGGAGGACACCGAGGGGTTCCCGGTCCTTCTCGGGATGGCGGGCGAGGCCGATCTCGCCGCGACCGAGGAACTGCGCAAGGCCAAGGCCCGGACGTTGGTGGCCAGCCGCAAGCTGATCCGTGAGCACGGCCTTCCCATGAAGGTGCTCGCCGTCGATCCGCAGACGGCCGCCGGCAAGATCGTCATCTTCTACTCGTCACCGGAAACCGTCGACTTCCGTTCGCTGCTGCGGGACCTCTCGGCGACCCTGGGCAGCCGGATCGAGCTGCGCCAGCTCGCCTCCAGGGACGCGGTGCGGGTCACCGGTGCGATCGGCTCGTGTGGACGCGACACCTGCTGCTCGACATTCCTGAAGGACTACGAACCGATCACCCTGGCGATGGCCCGCGATCAGGACCTCCCGGCCAACCCCATGCGGATCTCCGGTGCGTGCGGGCGGCTGATGTGTTGCCTGAAGTACGAGCACCCGCTCTACCAGGACTTCAAGGCGACCGCGCCGGCCATCGGCGAGGACGTTGACTCGCCCGCCGGACCCGGCCGGGTGGTCGGGCATTCGGTGCCAGGCGATTCCGTGGTGATCAAGTTGGCCGCCGACGGGTCGCGTCAGGTCTGCCCGAAGGCCTCGGTCTGCGGTTCCCGCAGGGCGTACGAGTCGCGGTCGTCCGGCAGCTGATTCGCGCTGCGGCGGGTGACCAGTGCGG
>DASQFG010000011.1:0-6762 GCA_035633315.1 Nakamurella sp.
TTGTCGTGGTCATCTGATGACGGTCGCCGCCTGGAAACGGTCCGGGTGGTGATCACTGAACGAGGACTGCGCGCGAGCGGCTACCTCGTGGTGGTCGGCCGGGCAAGCCTCGGTGCATCGTATTCCCTGCTGTGCGACTCCACGGGGCGAACCCGGCGGCTCACCGTTCGCAGCGACTCGCTGACCAGCGAACGCGGTCTGTCATTGACCCGGACACCCGGCGGCCCGTGGCTCGACGGAGCGGGAAAATCGCCACCGATGCCCGACCTCGACGTCGCCTTCGACATCGATCTCAATGCCAGCGCGTTCACCAATTCATTGGCCATTCGACGGCTCGGTCTGCACCACAGGTACGGCGAGGAGTCGATCACGGTCGCCGAGATCACGGTCCCCGACCTCGCCGTCGAACCGGTCCAGCACCGATACAAGACCGTCGAGGTGACGACCGACGGCGCCCGGATCGATCATCACGGACCGTCCGGACATCACGAGATCACCGTGGACCGGGAGGGTTTCGTCATCGATGTGCCGCACCTTTCCTATCGCCTACGCTGACAGGGTCAACGCCGGGGGCAGGGATCTCCCCGCCGACCCGGCCGAGCGGTCCTGCTGAAGGGGGATGACTGTGGTCGATTTCGACGCACTGAAGAACAAGGCGCAGGAACTGGCGGCGCAGCACTCGGACACCATCAAGCAGGGCATCACGAAAGCCGGCGATTTCGTCGGCGAGAAGGTGGGGCACGACAAGGTCGACCCGGTGGAGGACAAGCTTCACGGCCTGGTCGACAAGGTTGCCGGTCGTGAGGATCCTCCCGCCCCGCAGACCCCGCAGACCCCACCGACCCCGCCGACCCCGCCGGTGTGACGCGGCGGGCATGGGCCCCGCCCTTCTGATTCCCGAAGAATCGTTGCCCCGTTGCTGACCCTTGGTAGTCAACAGTTGTGCGCTACTGAGCTTCCTGGACCGTCAGCCCAACTTGGACGACACTGAAATGACACATATCAGTGTGATCTCCGTCAACTCTGCTATCTTTGAGGGGTGTCGCACGACGCGCAACTGATCTTCGCCGACCACGTCGGCCGCTTCTATGCACGCCAGTACGCGTTCCCGCCGATGGCCGGACGCCTGCTGGGGTACCTGTTCGTCTGCGATCCTCCGCAGCAGACGATCGACGAGCTCGGTGAGGCGTTGCTGGCCAGCCGCAGCGCCATCACCGGTGCGGTCAAGCTGCTCGAGAGTTATCGAATAGTGCGGCGAACCCGGGTCGCCGGCGAGCGGGTGGATCGGGTCACCCTGGATCCGACGAGCCAGCAGCCGCAGAATTTCGATTCCGCTATTCACATCGAGCACGCGGCGCTGTTCCGGGAGGGGTTGGCGTTGCTCGCCGATGCTCCGCCGGACCGTCGCGCCCCGCTCGAGGAAATGGTCGCGCTGGCCGAGTTCCTCAGCGTGCGACTGCCCGCGCTGCGGGATGAATGGCAGCTGCGTCGCGATCAGCTCCGTGCCACGGGAACGCTGCCCGATCCGGCAGGGACCCTGCGGGCGGCGCAGGGCGAACCAAGGGCCGACAACCATCGAAAGGCTGTGCACCATGACTGATGCCGATCTGTCCGCGCTGCGCGAGCGAGCCGACAACGGAAGCGCAGAAGCGGCCGACGAACTGATCGAGCTGGCGACCGAGCGCGGCGACATCCATGAATTGCGGCGCCTTTCCGACCGTGGTAACGGCACCGCGACCGACCAGTTGATCGAACTCGCCGGCGAACGCGGTGACGCCGACGAGCTCAGGCGACTCGCCGACCGCGACAACTCCGATGCGGCCGACCAACTCATCGAGCTCGCCACCGAGCGCGGCGACATCGATGAACTGCGGCGCCTTTCCGACCGTGGCAACGGCACCGCAACCGACCAGCTCATCGAGCTCGCCACCGAGCTGGATGACATGGACGAGTTGCGTCGACTGGCCGCCAAGGGGAACATCACCGCCGCCGAGGTGCTCGCGGAACTCATCGCCGAGTAGACGACCGCGCGGCGGGTCACTGAGCGGTGGGGTCGTTAGCACAGCCGGCCACCGGCCGCACGGTGCCCATCACGAAGTGACCCCTCTCAGCCGTTGCTGCTCAGCCACTCTCACAGGCGATCGGACCAGGCGATCGGCCCAGGCGATCCACCCAGCCTGCGTGTCGCCGCACGGCCGTCTCAGCCTCGCGAGACGGTCGACCCCGCTGACGCCCGACGATCCGGCGCCGGTACCCGAGTTGTCGCCGGCGGTGCCGGAAGAACGGCCGGCAGCGCCGCCGCGGCGACCTGGATCCGCTTGACCGAGACCGGGACGGCGGTTCGCATCGGCTGGGCGAACGACGCGATCCGGTATTCCTGCAGCATCTTGTGGACGGCCTGCACGTCCGGATCCCCACCGCGCTCCGGCGGCAGTGTGCCGATCCTGTCCTCGACAAAGCTGGTGAGCGAATGGATCTCGGCCAGCCGTTGGCGGTCCCGCGCCGGATTGTCGCGGACCCGGCCGGCCCGCACGCCGAGAGCCTGCAGGTACCTGGTGAGGTCGGGCAGGTGCGCCGCGCCGGTGCGGGTGATGAAACCCGAGGCGGTGGCCGCCCTGAGCTGGGCGCGCATGTCTGCCAGCAGGTCGGGCACCGCCGCGCCGACCGGTCCGTCGGCGAGAGCGTCGATCGCGCGGGCCGCGTCGTGCGCCGCGCGCAGCGCCTGTTCGGCGGCCACGACCACGTCGCGCACCGAACGGTGCAGGTGCGGCATGATTTTGGAGTTCAGCGCGTCGAACGCCGCCGGGGTCCAGACCGGGCCGCCCGCCCAGTCGAGCAGCGCGTCGATGGCCGCTTCCGTCGCATCGGCCACTATCGAGCCCACCGAACCGTAGGGGGTGGCGGCCAACGTCAACAGCTGGTCGCGGGACAGCGAGTTCCGCAGGTGGGCCAGCGGCGACGACGCGCCCAGCATCAGCAGCCTGCGCGTCCCGCCGCGCATCGCCCTGGCCTGATCGGCGGCCGAGGCGAACACCGTGACACCCACCGTCTTTCCCTCGTCGACCAACGCCGGGTAACCCTCCACCCGGTGGCCGTCGACGGAACTGGTGACGGTCCGGTCGAGACCGCCGGCGGGGAACTCAGTCAACCCGGTGCGCTCGACGGTTCCCGACGCGGTGGCCACCGCCTTTCGCACGTCGGACTTGAGCGTGTCCTGTAACGCAGGGAGGTCCTTCCCGGAGCCGACCGGGCGGCCGTCGGCGTCCACCACGGTGAAGGTCATCCGCAGGTGATCGGGGACCTTCGCCAGGTCGAAATCCTGCTGCCTGACGACGATGCCGGTCATCGAGGTGAGGGTGGCCGCGAGCGCCGTTGGCAGTGAACCCGCTGCTCCCCGGTCGGCGGTCTGGATCCGGGAGTCCTCGGTCGGATTCCGGGATTCGGCCTCGATCCGGGACAGCGCCACCGCCGCGAAGTCGGGGGCGGGAACGAAGTTGCGCCGCAACGTCTTCGGCAGGGAGCGGATCAGCGCCACCGCCAGATCGCTGCGCAGGCCGGGGATCTGTCTCTCGAACGCTGCCGGGTCGACCCGGGCCAGCACAGCGAGCGGGATTCTCACCGTCACCCCGTCGTCGGATCGCGACGGGTCGAACACGTAGTCCAGATCGAGGTCGACACCGCCGGAGCTGAACCGATCGGGATAGGCCGCGGCGTCGAAACGTTCGGCGCCGGCTGCGATGAGCATGTCCGGGGTGAGCGTCAGCAGGTCGGGACGGCTCCGCTGCGCCTTCTTCCACCAGGAGTCGAAGTGCCGTCCGGAGGTCACCTGCGGTGGGATCCGCGCGTCGTACAGCGCGAACAGGGTGTCGTCGTCCACCACGATGTCGCGGCGTCGGGTCCGCTCCTCCCATGCGGCCACCTCGTCGATGGCCTGCTGGTTGGCCGCGAAGAACGTGTGCCGGGTCTGCCAGTCCCGCTCGACCAGGGCATGCCGGATGAACAGCTCGCGGGACAGTTCCGGGTCGATCCGATCGAACTGCACGGTGCGGGCGCCGACCAGCGTGACGCCCAGCAGGGTCACCTTCTCGGTGGCCACCACGCTCGCCCGGCGTGCGTCCCAACGCGGTTCGGAGTAGCTGCGCCGCAACATCTCTCCGCCGACACTCTCGACCCATTCCGGTTCGACGCCGGCGCAGACCCGGCCCCACAACCGGCTGGTCTCCACCAGTTCGGCGACCACCACGAGCCTGGGCCCGGACCGGGCCAGCGCCGAGCCGGGCCAGATGACGAAGGAGCTCCCCCGCGTGCCCTGGTACTCCCGGCCGGTCTCCTGCTTGAGCCCGATGTGCGAGAGCAGACCGGACAGCAGCGCGGTGTGCACTCGCTCGCTGTCGATGTCGGTGGCCATCGAGCCACGGCCGCCCTGGGTGGACGGCGCGACGGGAGCGGACGGCTTCCGAGGCGGCGTACTTCCCGCGGAATCGCCGACGGCGGGACGGTTCTCGACCCGCATCCCCAACCCGCGGGCGATCTGCCGGAGCTGCGCGTGCAGGTCCTGCCATTCCCGGATCCGCAGGTAGTGCAGGTACTCTCGCCGGCACATCCGGCGGAAGGCGTTACCCGACAGTTCCTCCGCGCGGTCGGTGAGATACTGCCACAGGTTGAGCAGTGCGTTGAAGTCCGACCGCGGATCCACAAACCGGGCATGGGAGGCGGTCGCCCGGTCCCGATCCTCCAGCGGGTACTCGCGGACGTCGACGATGGACAGCGCCGCGGCGATCACCAGCACCTCGCGCAGGCACCCGAGCTTGTCGCCCTCCACGATCATCCTGGCCAGCCGGGGGTCCAGCGGCAGCGCGGCCAGCGACCGGCCGACGGGGGTCAACCTCACCGCCCCGACCCCGGCACCGCCACCGCCACCGGCCTGCAGCGCGCCGAGCTCGGTGAGAACGGTGATGCCGTCGGTGATCTGCCGCCGGTCCGGCGGATCGATGAACGGGAAGATCTCGATGTCGCCGAGGTTGAGGGCCGCCATCTGCAGGATCACCGAGGCCAGCGCGGTGCGGGCGATCTCCGGGTCGGTGAATGCCGGCCGGGCCGCGAAGTCGGCCTCCGAGTAGAGCCGGATGCAGATGCCGTCGGCGAGCCGTCCGCAGCGGCCGGCCCGCTGGCCCGCGGAGGCCTGGGAGATCCGCTCGATCGGCAGCCGCTGGACCTTCGTCCTGGGCGAGTAGCGGGAGATCCGGGCGGTGCCGGGGTCGATGACGTACCGGATACCTGGCACGGTCAGCGAGGTTTCGGCGACGTTGGTGGCCAGCACGATGCGCCGCCCGGTGTGCGCGTGGAAGACCTTGTGCTGGTCCGCAGCCGACAACCGCCCGTACAGGGGCAGGACTTCGACGGCACCACCACGCCTGCCGGTCAGGTGACCACGCAGAACCTCTGCGGTATCGGTGATCTCGCGCTCGCCGGACAGGAACACCAGGATGTCGCCGTCACCGGCGGCCATCAGTTCGTCGGCGGCATCGCAGATTGCCTGGGCCTGGTCGGGGGATTCGTCCCGCGGACGCGCCGTGCCTGCCGGCCGGCGACCGGCACCCGACGGCCCGTCAGCGTCAGCCAGCTCTTCGTTCTCGATCTCGTCCACACCATAAGGGCGGTAACGGATCTCGACCGGGTACATGCGACCGGACACCTCGACCACCGGTGCGTCGGCGAAGTGCCGGGAGAACCGCTGCGGATCGATGGTGGCCGAGGTGATGATCAACTTGAGATCGGGCCTTCGGGGGAGCAGGCCGACCAGGTAGCCGAGCAGGAAGTCGATGTTCAGGCTCCGCTCGTGCGCCTCGTCGAGAATGATGGTGTCGTAGCCGGACAGCATCCTGTCCCTGGCAATTTCTGCCAGCAGGATGCCGTCGGTCATCAGCTTCACCAGGGTGTTCGGGCCGGTGTGGTCACCGAACCGGATCGTGTAGCCGACGGCCGCACCCAACTCGGTGTCGGTCTCCTCCGCGATCCGTTCGGCCAGCGCACGGGCGGCGATCCGGCGCGGCTGGGTGTGGCCGATCGCGCCCCGGATCCCGCGGCCGATCTGCAGACAGATCTTCGGCAGCTGGGTCGACTTCCCGGACCCGGTCTCGCCCGCCACGATCACCACCTGGTTGGCGGCGATGGTCGCGGCCAGGTCGTCGACCCGCGCCGAGACCGGCAACTCGGCAGGGAATCGCAGCGCGGGGACGGCTGCGCGCCGCCTGGCGATGCGGGCCTGCGCCGAGTCCAGCGCAGCGGCAACGTCGGCCAGTGCCTTGTTCCGCTTGGCCTCGTCGGGGATCCGCCGCGCGCCGGCCAGCCGTTTTTCCAGCCGTCGCTCGTCGAGAATCGTGAGGTCACCGAGGCGGGTGGCGAGGTCGGCCGCCGACGGGGCTTCGGTTCCGGTCATCGCCGTTCAGGATAGGTCCCGATCGCGCACCGCCGGAGGACACAGCCCGCTGTGGAACATCGGCCTGCCGCGAGTCGCCGTGGATCGCCCCCGGACCTACCCCGCAGGGTCCAACCAGTGCTCCTGTTTCGCGACCATGTCCCACCGGCGGGCACGGGTCAACGCACCGTCGGCACCCTGCACCTGCGGGACACCAGCAAGCGCCTGGACCGCAGTCCCGACGTCGGCGGCGCTCAGCCGGCGGCCGAGGGTGATGTGCGCGGTCCACCGGCCGGGTGCGAAGGTGCCGTGCCGGTCGACCGTTGCGTCCGCACCGTCCGGAA
>DASQFG010000012.1:0-3775 GCA_035633315.1 Nakamurella sp.
GCTCGTCGGACTGACCCTGCTGCCCGAACCGATGCCCGTCGGCAGCCACCTGCAGGCGCACTATCTCCGGCAGCAACAGGCGCTGCCGGCGGATGTGCAGACCTGGTTGCTGCTGGCCGCCGCCGAACCCAGCGGCGATCCCGCCTATGTCGCCGCCGCCGCTGCCGTGCTCGGAATCGATGTGGACGCAGGTGATCTCGCCGAGGCGCGGAATCTCGTCCGGACCCACGAGCGGATCGCCTTCCGGCACCCGTTGGTGCGCTCGGCGATCTACGGCGGCGCGACCGGGGGGCAGCGTCGCCGGGTGCACAATGCGCTGGCCGCGGTCACCCGCCGCGCCGCCGATGTCGACCGGCGGGCCTGGCATCTTGCCTCGGGCTGCATCGGACCCGACGAGGACGTCGCCGACGTCCTGGAACAGGCAGCCGAGCGCGCGCGAGAACGAGGCGGGTATTCCGCCAGGGCTTCCCTGCTGGCGCGGGCGGTCGAGCTCACCCACGACGGCCCACGCAGGGTCGGGCGAACCCTGGCAGCAGCGGAGGCCGCGATGATCGCCGGGAGAGCGGTGCAGACCCTTGCCCTGCTCGATACGCTGGAGTTGACCGGCCTTGACGAGATGAACCGCGGCCGGGCCTTGATGATCAGGGCGTCGACCCAGGGTTTCACCGGCGAGCCGGGCGCGATGGCCACCATCCCCGCGATCTGCGCGGCGGCCTCGGACGCCTTTGCGGCGACGGCGCCGGAATTGGCTCGCGATGCGCTCGTCGTGGCCTTCGAGCGGTCTTTCGGTGCGGAATGGATGATGACCGGGACTACCGTCACCGAGCTGGCAGAAAGGGCTCGGCGGATCGCGTCGCCCGACCGCTCCTGCATCGACGATTTGGTGCTGCTCGCCCTCGCGGCACTGGCAATTGCGCCGTTCCCGGCAGCCCTGCCGGATATTCTGACCGCCATCGAAGCGTTGCGCGCCAACGACCTTCCCGCGGACGAACTCCTGCGGTTCGCCTGGGTGAGCGTGGCGCTCACCACGGCCGTATGGGACGACGAGGCCCGTACCACGATCCTGGATCGCGCCATCGATATCGCCCGTCAGGCGGGTGCGGTGCAAGCGTTGGACGCCTTGCTGTTCATCCAGTCGGTGTGCGAAACCGTGCTCGGCCAGCTGGACTCGGCGGGCGGTCACCTGATCGAACTTCGTCAGGTTCGCGACACGCTGGGCATGTCGCCGGCCCAACAGGAGATGTTCCGCAACATCGAGTACGTGGCCTGGCTCGGGGATCACGGGGCTCGCGATGCGCTGCTCGGCAGCATCGAAACCTCCCGCCACGCGGCCATGGCACTGGGACTGGGTGGCGCCGAGACCCTCGGCCGGACCGCGCTCATGCTGGTGCATCTGAGTGATGGGAACGACGAGGCCGCCTACCAGATCGCCCGCCACAACAGGGATCTCAACTTCCTGCAGATCGGTATTCGGGTGCTGCCCGACCTGGTGGAGACGGCAGCCCGATCCGGTCGGCTCGAGGAAGCGCAGGTCGCGCTGCAGGAACTTCGGGACGTCGCGGGTGGATCTGGGACGCACTGGGGTCTGGGTGTGCTGGAAAAATCGGCGGCCCTGTGCGCCGCCGACGACGACGCCGAAACGCACTACCAGGCGGCGATCGTGCACCTGTCCCGGTGCCGCGCCCGTGCGGATCTGGCCCGCTCCCACCTGCTGTACGGCGAATGGTTGCGGCGGCGAAAGCGCCGGAAACAGGCCCGAATCCAACTCCGGGCCGCGCTCGAGCACTTTCAGGACATGGGCGCGATGGGGTTCGCGGGCCGCGCCCGCCGGGAACTCGCGGCCACCGGTGAGCCCGCAAGCGCATCCCAACATGCGGCCGAATACTCATGGGGCGAAACATCTCTGACACCGCAAGAGGCCGCCGTCGCCCGCCTCGCGGCGGACGGTGCAACGAATGCCGAGATCGCCGCGACGTTGAGCCTCAGCCCGCACACCGTCGACTACCACCTGCGGAAGGTGTTCCGGAAGCTCGGCATCTCGTCCCGCCGCGATCTGCGCGGGTCGTTCGGCCACCGCGCGATGAACGGCTGACCGGATCCCCGGCCCTGAGCGATCGGCGGTGATCGCCCGAAAAGGCAGGCAAATCTGCCCGGGAGTTCACACCGCCGGGAGGCGCGCCGGGCGGCGGTCTCGGCTACACCGGAAGGGATGCAGCCAGCCCACGGACAGCAGGCGCGCCCCGACGCCCAGCAGGGTGGGCACGAGGTCGCCCGCAAACCCGATCGAGCCCCGATCGCGGACCCGGGACAACCGCGCCTGCTGCAGGCGCGTGCGTCGTCGGCGGCCGGAATGGCTGCGCTGCAACGGTCGATCGGCAACCGCGCCATCACCGCCGTGCTGGCCCCGGTCCGGCCGCCATCCGGTCAGCGGCAAGCCGTTCAGCGGCAAGCTACTCAGGAACAAACCGTTCAGGGACAAGCCGTCCGGCCACAGGCTGTCCAGCGACAGGTACCGCCCCCGCCGTCGGGGGCGATGACCCGGGCACGCTTCGTCGAGTTGCTCACCACCCGGTACGGAATCTCCACCGTCCGCACCGGCACCTTCGCCGATCAGCAGGAGGTCAACAGCCGACCGGGCGTCTCCGCCGCCGGCCGGCTGACCGAAGCCGCCTGGGCCGCTTGGGATCCCGGGCCGACTTCGGAGATCTATTCCTCCGTCGTCACGGCCTTCGAGGACTTCGAATCGTCGGTGGGCGGCGTGCCACCCGTGGACGAGGTGCTCTTCTTCGCCACCGCCTACAACGTGAACGCCGGCACGCACCAGGTCGAGCCGAACGCTGGCGTCGGCGCCGATTTCAGCGCCGGCCATCTCCGCGTGTACCGATCGGGCGTCGTTTCGGGCGCCGCCGGCGGCAAGGGAATCCCGGTCGGCCGGAGCATTGCGGGCGGTCGCTACCCCCCGGTGGTCATCGGGCTCGGCGGGCGGGGCACCGATCCCGGCGCGCCCATCCCGCTGCCCACCGCCGGGGAGAACACGGTGCGGGTCGTCACTCATGAACTGGGGCACGGTCTGGCCGAGCAGGCAATGGCGGCCGACCACGCGATGTTCGACCAGTACCGGCTGGCCGTGGGGTGGACCGACGGCCGGTTGTTCGACGTCGGCATCCCCGAGGTCCGCCGCGCGTTGGACGCCGGAACCATCCCGCCCGCGACGATCAGGACGAACCGCAGTGGACGGGTAACGGTCCAGCCCACCCAGATCACCGTGGACAGCTGGAACCATCCGCGGTGGGTCGAACAGCCCATCAGCGCCTACACCGTCACCGGCGGGCCCGGCGAGGACTTCGCCGAGGCGGTGATGGGCTTCGTCAATGCCCGCGCGGTTCTGCAGGCCCGAAGTCCGGTCCGCTTCGGTTTTCTCGACTCCCACCGGGCGAGTTGGCTGCCGTTTCTGAGGACCAGGCCACCGGTCGGCGATTTCCTCGGCCCGTCGGGGCCGGGTCGGCTCGCCTGAGAATCCCCACTCGGACCCACCCAGACTGTGCCGACCGGCTCGTGAGCATTGACGCCCCTGCGGTGACCGCTGCTAGATTTCGCACGCTTCGGTCCGCATCAATGGCAGCGGCGACTGCCGGATGACGCGGGCATCCGAACGGTCAGGAGCGTCCGCCATGCAGATCATCGACGAGCATCGGAGTCGGCCACTGGTGCAGGCATTGCGCCGCCGACGGTCGCTGCGGGCGGGGCTCGTCCAGTTCCTGTACGTCGTCGTCGG
>DASQFG010000013.1:0-15481 GCA_035633315.1 Nakamurella sp.
ATCATCGGGAAGGTACGCGCTCCATACGCCTCAACCCGGGCAACCGACGACGCCGAGGTCAGCTCCCGATCAGTCGCGCCCCGAGGTAGGGCTGGACTTGGTCCAGCGCAACGCGTTCCTGGGTCATCGAATCCCGGTCCCGCACGGTGACCGACTGGTCGTTGGCGGTGTCGAAATCCACCGTCAGGCAGAACGGTGTGCCGATCTCGTCCTGGCGGCGGTAGCGGCGACCGATCTGGCCGGCGTCGTCGAAGTCCACATTCCAAACCTTGCGCAGGGAAGCAGCCAGGTCTCGCGCGGTCGGCGAGAGGTCGGCATGCCGGGACAGCGGCAGCACCGCGGCTTTCACCGGCGCCAGTCGGGGATCGAGCCGCAGCACCGTTCGCTTGTCCACGCCGCCCTTGGTGTTCGGCGCCTCGTCCTCGGCGTAGGCCTCCAGCAGGAACGCCATCATCGGCCGACCCACGCCCGCCGCCGGTTCCACCACGTACGGCGTCCACCGTTCGCCGCTCTCCTGGTCGAAATAGGAAAGGTCGACCCCGGAATGCTCGGAATGGGTCTTCAGGTCGAAATCGGTGCGGTTGGCGATGCCTTCGAGTTCGCCCCATTCGCTGCCCTGGAAGTGGAACCGGTACTCGATGTCCACGGTCCGCTTGGAATAGTGGGAGAGCTTCTCCTTGGGATGTTCGAACTGGCGGAGGTGGTCCCGGTCGATGCCCAGGTCCACGTACCAGGCGGTCCGGGTGTCGATCCAGTACTGGTGCCATTCCTCGTCGGTGCCGGGCTTGACGAAGAACTCCATCTCCATCTGCTCGAATTCGCGGGTGCGGAAGATGAAGTTGCCGGGGGTGATCTCGTTACGGAACGACTTCCCGATCTGCGCGATCCCGAACGGCGGCTTCTTCCGGGACGACCCGGAGACGTTGCTGAAGTTGATGAAGATACCCTGCGCGGTTTCCGGACGCAGGTAGTGCAGGCCGGACTCGTCCTCGACCGGGCCGAGGAAGGTCTTCAGCAGACCGTTGAACTCCCTGGGCTCGGTCCAGGCCCCCCGGGTGCCGCAGTTCGGGCAGGCGATGTCGGCCAGTCCGTTCGCGGGTGCCCGCCCCTTCTTCTCGGTGAACTCCTCCTCCAGGTGATCGGCGCGGAAACGCTTGTGGCAGGACGTGCACTCCACCAGCGGATCGACGAAGGCCGCGACGTGACCGGAGGCCACCCACACCTGCCGCGGCAGGATCACCGAGGAATCCAGGCCGACGATGTCGTCGCGGGAGCGGACCATCGCGTTCCACCACTGCCGCTTGATGTTGTCCTTCAGTTCGACGCCGAGCGGCCCGTAATCCCACGCCGACTTGGTCCCGCCGTAGATCTCGCCGCAGGGATAGACGAACCCGCGTCGTTTGGCGAGTGAAACGACGGCGTCGATGCGGTCGGCGGCCACGATGGATCTCCTGCAGAACAGGCCCGGCCGAGCAGTCTCGGCCGAGCAGCGTCCCCCGACGGTGGATTCCGCGGGGTCAGTCAACGACCGTCGAGCCTAATGAACTCTCGGGGACGGCACTGACCACTGTGCCGATTCCCTTGGGCCGATTCCCTTGGGCCGATTCCCTTGGGCCGATCCCCCTTCGGCCGATCCCCCTTCGGCCGATCCCCCTTGGGCCGATCCCCCTTCGGCCGATGCCCTTGGGCCGATCCCCTGGCCGGTTGTACACGGTCGGGTCGCTCATCGTTGCGGTTCCGGGACGATGATCTCCGGCTCCTCGATGACCCCGCCGTCGGCGGCGAGCAGCACCTCCTGCACGCCCGAGGTGGCCACCTCGGCCGCGGACAGCCACGGGATGACGACCGTGCGCACCGCCATCGGTGACAGCGCGCGCCGGTACGCGGCCGCCGTGGCGAACTCCGCGGTGAGCACCAGGTGACCGGCGTCCTCGGTGGAACGCGCCCAGCGCAGCCGCACCGTGTCGGGCTGTGCCGCGAGCAACCGGACCGGCTCCCAAGCCTCGTCGAGCACCGCCTGAGGGTCTACTCCCACTTCGACCCGGAAATGAGCGACCAGCAGGAACATGTCTCACCCCTTGCCCGTGCCGCGGCACGGGCACCGCTGAGCCGACCGTAGACGGTGCGCGGTCGCGCCGGCCACCCACCTCCCTACTGGAACCGACCCGCAGAGTCGCGGAGGCCCGGCCCGTCGGGCAGATCGGCCGGCCGGGCGTTGCGACGAGCGGCTCGGGCCGGGTCCGTCCCGGTGGGACGTGCCGGGCCACGTCAGGCTGATCAGCCCAGCTCAGCCGCTGTGCATCTCGATGGTCGACCCGAGTGACGTGCGGCGCACACAGAGCCGGCTCGGGATCCGCTGCTGCAGTTCGGCGACGTGCGAGACCACCCCGACCACCCGGCCGCCCGCCCGCAACTCATCCAGGGTGCCCATCACCAGGTCGAGGGTGTCGGCGTCCAGGCCACCGAACCCTTCATCGACGAACAGCGTGTCCAGGACCCGTCCCCCGGCCTCGCTCGCCACCACGTCGGCCAAACCCAGCGCCAGCGCCAGCGACGCCAGGAACGATTCGCCCCCGGACAGCGTCTTGGCCGGCCGCACCAATCCGGACCAGGCGTCGAAGATGTCCAGTCCCAGCCCGCCGGCCTTCCCTCGCGATTCCCGGTCGGTGGAGTGCACGAACCCGTACCGGCCGGCGGACATCCGCTCCAGCCGCTGCCCGGCGGCGTCCGCTACCTGCCGCAGCCGCGCGGCCAGCACGTAGGTGCGCAGCGACATGCCCAGCGCGTTCTGGCCCCGGCCGTGGATGACGTCGGCGAGCACGCTGATCTCGGCGTCGGCCGCGGCGATCGGTGCGCGCTCGTGCCAGGCTGTCACGAGTCGTCGGCAGGCCCGACCGACCTGATCGCGGCGGTCCGCCGCGGCGTCCGCGCGGGAGCGTGCGTCCTCCGCCAGCCGCGCGGCCTCATCGGCGCCGGCGCGGAGGCCGGACACGTCCCAGTGTTCGTCCGGATCAATGCCTGCCAGGGCCGGGTCACGGAGCTGGCCCTCGACGGCGGTGCGGGCGTCCTCGGCGCCGCGCACCTCGCGGTTCAGCCGCTCGATGTCCACCGACGCGGCGGCCATGGCATCGTCGAGGTCCACGAAACCGGCCGCCTCGACTTCCGCGACCAGCTCCCGTTGCCGCAGGACCTCGGCGGCGGAAGCGACGTCGGCGGACTCGCCCGCCGCGGCCACCGCGTCCCACGCCGTGGCGCGGGCCAGCAGGTGCGCCCGCCGAAAGGCCAGGCTCTGATGACCCGCCAGGGCGGCCCGCAGCCGGATTCCCCGCTCTTCCACGCGCGGCCGGATGGTGGCGATCTCGGCCTTGGCACCGGCCACCGCCTGCGCGAGTTCGTCGCGGTGCAGTGAATGCTCGAAAAGCGCCTTGCTCGCGCTGTCCTGACGGCCGAGCATCTCGTCCACCGTGCGCGCCTCGGCGGCCATCGCCATGTACGCCTTCTTGGCCCGTCTCAGCCCTTCCCGTGCCGCACCGACATCGTGTCCGGCCGCTTGCCCCGTTGCCGCGGTGACCGCCGCGTCGACCAGGGCTCGCTCTGCCCTGGCGTGCTCCCGCTCGACGGCTGCGGCTCGCTCGGCCTGCTGAGCCGCCCGGACGTGCGCCGCGGTCACCGCGTTGTCCGCCGGCGCGGCGAGCCGTGGGTGTTCGGCGGACCCGCACACGGGGCAAGGCGCCGCCGCGGCCAGTCCGGACGCGAGTTCGCCGGCGATGCCCGCGATGCGGCGCTCGATGAGCGATTGCCGATCGTCGACGGCTCGTTGGTGGCCATCGACGGCGGCGATCGCCTGGGCGAGTGCGTCCCGCTGCTGGGTCAGCAGCGCCGGAAGTGCCTCGGCGGCGAGCAGCACCTGCTCGGCTGCGGTCACCGCGGCCGTCGCGGGCGGGAGCCGGTCCCTGGCCGACCGGGCGCGGTTCACCCGCTCGGCGAGGTCGTTGATCAGCGCCGGCAGCCCGGCCAGCCGTTGCTCGACGTCGACCGCGTCGACCTCGGCCTGGTGGTGCCGCCGGCGCGCGGCCGCGAGCGCCGCACGGTCGCGGTCGTGCTCGGCCGCGTGCGCGTCGAACTCGGCGAGCGCTCCGGCGAGGTCGCGATCCGCGGCTGCGCATTCCCTGGCCCGGGTGGGAGTCCCGAGCGACAGATCAGCGGACAAGGCATCCGTCGGCGCGGCACCCTCACCGGGTGCGGACACGGCATCGGGCGCGGCGAGCCCACCCAACGCGTCGACCGCACGGGCATGGGCCTCCCGGCGCAGCAGATGGTCCCGCCGCGCGGCGACCAGCGCTGTGTGCGCGGCAGTGATCCGTGGCGTACGCCGGTGTCGCTCGATCTGGGCGCGGAACCGGGCGATTTGCGGGGCTCTCTCGTCGAGCGCCGCGAGCCTGCCGCGCACGTCTCGTAGCCGCTGCACCCGCTCCTGCCGAGCCTGGACCCTGCGCAACTCGGCCGACAGTTCGTCAGCACCGTGGCGGGACACCGCCGCCCGCTCCGCCGCGCGGTCCGCGAGATCGGCGAGCCGGTCCCGGAGGTCGGCGATCCAGGAAGGGCCGGGCTGGTGCGGCATCTCGACGCGGGCGGCCTCGGCGACCCTGGCAACGAAGCGGTCGACTTCCGCGTCGGCCTCCCGGAGCCGGTTACCGGCGTCCCGCCGGGCCAGGGCGAACCATTCCTCGATGGTCCCGAACCTGCCGGTGTCGAACAGCCGCTCGAGCAGCACACCCCGCTCGGCGGTGTCGGCACGCAGGAACCTGGCGAAATCGCCCTGGGGCAGCAGCACGACCTGGAAGAACTGGTCGGCGGACATCCCCAGTAGGTCTCCGACAACCTCACCGACCTCGTCCGCGCGGGTCAATCCCTGCTCGCTGCGACCGGAGGGTGCGGCGCCGATCCACCGCAGGACAACCCTGGCCCGCTCCACGGTGTACCCGATGCCGCGCGCCTTGGCCCGCTGGTACTCGGGATTGCGGGTCAGTTCCAGGCGGTGGCCGGCGATCGTCGCCTCCAGACGCACCTGGGTCCGGGTGGTGGGCGCCGCGCGGTCACAGCGCAGGCGCTTGGCCTCGTTGCGGGCGCCGGGCACCCGCCCGTACAGCGCGAAGGCGACGGCGTCGAGCAGAGTGGTCTTGCCCGCACCGGTGTCGCCGTGCAGCAGGAACAACCCGTCGGACCCGAGTGCATCCAGGTCCACCACGACCTCGTCCGCGAACGGACCGAACGCCCGCACTTCGAGCCGGTGCAACCTCATCCGGCGGCCTCGGCCATCCTGCGGGCGGTCACCGCGGCGTCCAGCAGCATCCGTTCGCCGCTGGACACGGGAGCGCCTCGGGTGGTGTCGACGAAATCAAGCAGGACGTCAAGGTCGGTGCGGGTGTGCCCGACCGGCAGAGGATCCGCGACCAGCGCTGCCCTCGGGTCGTCGGGCAGCCACTGCACCACCAGGGTATGCGGGTGGACCTCGCGCAGCCGGCGCATGGCGTCCAGCGGCCGCACCGGATCGGTGAGCTCCACCGACAGGTAAGCCTCAGCCAGACCTGTTGTCAGGCAAAGGATGTCGGCCAATCTGCCACGGATCGTGGCGAGTCGCCGGACAAGCGGAAGGGGCAGACGCTCACCGACCACCGCCCCGGATGCGTCCATCTCGATCAGCCAGGCGCTCTTGCGGTGTCCGGTCTCGGAAAACGCGTACGCCATCGGTGATCCTGAATACCGCACCCGCTCGCTCAGCACCTGCGCACCGTGCAAGTGCCCCAGCGCCACGTAGTCGACGCCGTCGAAGACTTCGGCCGTGACGGACTCGACGCCCCCCACCGCGATGGACCTTTCGGATCCCCCGGGGACCGCGCCGACCACGAACGCGTGTGCCAGCACCACCGATCGGGTGCCGGCCGGCCGGGCGGCCAGATCCGTCCGAACCCGCCCCATGGCGGCGGCCAACACGCGCTGATGATCGGCCGGCGCGGGCAGCCCCCACGCAGCGCGGGCCAGTTCCGGCTCCAGGTAGGGCAGCGGGTAGATGGCCACCTGACCTGCGGCGTCGGACAGCAGTACCGGATCGGCGACCCGGTCCAACGATGTCCGCAGGTGCAGGCCACCGGCGGCCAGGAAGTCGGAAAAGGCGCCCAGCCTGGGCGCCGAATCATGATTGCCGGAGATCGCCACGATGACGATGCCGGCATCCCGGATCCGCCGCAGGATCCGGGTCGCGGCCTGCACGGTCTCCGGTGACGGCACCGCGCGGTCGTACAGGTCACCGGAGACGAGCACCGCGTCGACGGTGCGCTCGGCCGCGAGGTCGGCCAGCGCGCCCAGCACCATTTCCTGGTCGGCCAGCAGGCTCTGCCCATGGAACGTCCGACCGAGGTGCCAGTCGGAGGTGTGCAGCAGCCGCATGCGCTCACGGTAGGAGGCGGGTCCGACAACCTCCGGGATCAACGCGCCCCTCGGCCCGACGGACACTCCGGATCGGAGCGAACGGCCGGGGTTGGCGAGCGGCAACAGGGCGACCCGGCTCACCCGGAGAGGATGGACTCGATCCGGTAGCCCTGAGCTGTCGACGCCAGCACGAGAATTCGGCGTTCCGTGGAGCGTGCCGCGGTCTGTCCCACCGGGTTGCCCGCCTGGTCCACGATCGGGTACGAGGGCATCGCGTCCACCACGGCGACCCGCACCGTCGCGCCCCCGGGGCCGTCCGGGCCGTCAGGGCCGTCCGGGCCGTCCGGGCCGTCAGGGCCGTCGGTTGCGGCCGGGTCCGAAGCGGCCGGGCCGGGCGTAGCGACCGGAACGATGGTGGCGCTGGCGATCTGATGGGTTCCGTCCGTTACCCGCAGACCCTTCGCCGCAAGGTCGGTGACGACGGCGGCGTCGGCCGATCGTTGCGCGGACGAGGCCGTATAGACCCGGTCGAGCAAGGCTGGGTCAGCGGCCGAGAGCGCTTGTGCGCGTGCGGTGTCGAGCTCGGTGACGACGGCCAACCAATCGGCTGCATCCACCCCAGGACCGCTGGCCGCGGATCCCGCCACGGGCCGCGTTTCGTGCAGGCCCGACACCTGCATCGCGATCACACCGAAAACCACCGCCAGCGCAGCCACCAGCCCGAGCACAGCGAGCCGCCGCGATCCGGACAACGCGGGAGTGTGCGGATCGGTGCTGCCCGAACCGTGCCGTCGCGCCCGCCACTGCTGCTGCCGACCGTGTCGCCGGCGGGCGACGGACGACCCGTCCCCGGGTCCTGCTCCGGGCGGACCCGGTGCGTCCGCACGGCGGCGAACGATCGGCGGCCCGGTGCGTACGGCGCCAGGGCGTCCCGAGGATCCCCAGTGCGCGGCCGGTGTCGGATCTGCTCCCCCATCGGCATCCGGTTCACCGGATGACGCGGGACCGAGCACCACCGCAGGAAGCCCCGACAGCACGTCGGCGGCAGCCGCAGCAGCATCGACAGCGAACTCGTCCAGCCCCGGCTCCGCGAATGCCGCCCGCCCAGCTGTCGCATCTCCAGCCGACGCCCCGTCGGTTGTCCCATTGCCCGCTGCCATCGCACCGAAGTCGCTGTCGAGCCCCAAATCCACGGGCAACGGGACCCCGGATCGCTGCAGATTCGCCAGCACGCCGGGTGCGTCCGGACGCGCCCCGGGATCGGACGCGAGCATCCGCCGGACCAGCGCCACCAACCGCGGCGGCGCCAGGTCGTCAGGCACATCGGGCCAGACACCGCCGACCGACTGCACCAGCACGTCTGCCGGATCGTCCGCCGGCCAGGCACTCCGGCCGGTCAGGCAGAGCAGCGCAACGGATCCGAGCGAAAACACGTCAGCGGCGACGGACGGTGCGGCACCCCTGGCGATCTCCGGCGCGAGGTCCGCCGCGTCCTGCGCCGGACCGTCAGTCTCGGCACGCGCGGCGATCAGACCCGCCGCCAACCCACCGAGCAGCGGGCGGCCGGAGTCGTCGAACCCGACGACCGCGGCGCTCACGTTGCCGTGCAGCAGGCCGTGCCGGTGAATCGCGGCCAGCGCCGCCGCCACCGGCCGGAGCACCGTCAGCGTCTCCCCCACGGAGAGCGGACCCCTCCGCTCCAGCAGGTCGCACAGCCGCCCGGCGGACGGCCACGAACTGATCACCCCGACCCGCGAGCCGTCCACTACGACATCCAGGACCGGCAACACGTGCGGGTGCCGCACGGTGGCCGAGAGCTCCACCATTCGGTGGGTCACGTCGGCCGGGACGTTCGCCACCACGGACAACGCCACGTCGTGCCCGGACCGCACATCCCGCGCGTGCCAGGTCTGCACAGCCGTGGACCGGTGTCCTGGCTGGTCCTCGAGGACGTGATAGGGCCCCATCCGGTACGTCATGGCGTGCACCATAGGCCGATCACCCACATCCGGGTTCGAGTTGTCCACAGGCCCTCGGGCGCTCCGTCCTCGCCTGATTGCCCGGTGAACCGGTCTTCGCGACGGTGTCGGCGCACCGGCGTACGGTCGTCCGCATGCGCGAGAAGAGCACGCCGTTGATCTTCGAAGAGGTCGGCCTTGTCGACTATGTCGCGGCGTGGGACAGGCAACGCGAGCTCGCGCGGGCCCGCGTCGACGGATCCGGGCCCGACACCGTGCTGCTGCTCGAGCATCCGGCCGTCTACACCGCGGGCAAACGCACCCTGCCCGAGGACCGGCCGACCGACGGCACGCCCGTCGTCGACGTGGATCGCGGCGGCCGGATCACCTGGCACGGCCCCGGACAGCTGGTCGGGTACCCGATCGTGAAGTTGGCAGCACCGGTCGACGTCGTCGGCTACGTGCGGCTGCTCGAGGAGGTCCTGATGGCGACGTGTAGGAACCTGGGGCTGGCAACCCAGCGGGTCGCCGGGCGCAGTGGGGTCTGGCTGCCGGCGTGGCAGGGCAGGCCCGAACGTAAGGTCGCGGCAATCGGTGTGCGCATCGCCAAGGGCGTGACGATGCACGGATTCGCGCTGAATTGCGACCCCGACCTGACCGCGTTCGACCGCATCGTCCCGTGCGGCATCACCGACGCGGGGGTCACCTCGCTCTCGGTGGAGCTCGGACGTCGGGTGCGGGTCACCGAGGCGCTGCCGGTGGTCGTCGAGCGACTGCGCGACGGCCTGGACGGACTGCTGACGGTGAACCTCGGAGTGAGCCTCGAGGTGAACGCAGCTCCGTCAGTCGATCGGCAGCGTCCGTCGCGGGGCGTCAGCTGGCACCTGGATCCGGCCGTCGGCGTCCGGTGATCAACCCCGGCCGGGCCGCCCGCCGGTCGGTACCCGGCCCCGATGATCGCCCGGCGCGGCGCACGGCAGGATGAAACAATGATCGCCGGAGCCGGGTGACGTGTTTCGTCACCTGGGGTGATCGGGAACCTGAACGGTGAGTCCGCCATCAGCGGCGGGGCCGGCAGCACCAATCGCACCAAACGCAACCATGAGGAGCAGCACATGACCACGCCGACCAAGCCCAGGGCCGCCGCCCACGATCTGGCGGTGAAGGCCTCAGAGATCGCCGACAAGGTCGTCGACAAGGTCGCCGACGTGACCAGCGACGCGGCGAGCAAGGCGGTGTCGCTGGCCAGCGATGCGGCGCACGCCGCCGCGCCCTATGTCGAGAAGGTCGAGGATTCGCTCGAGGACCAGGCCAAGCGGCTCGGCCGCCGGGCCCGGAAGTCCGCTCACAGGGCCGCCGGCCAGGCAGCCCGGCAGGCCAAGAAGTCCGAGAAACAGGCCGGCCAGAAACTGGCGAGCACCGGCGCCGCGCTCGCCGAAAAGGCGCAGGGCTCTGCGACCCACGCGGCGGCACTGGTCAGTGCGAAGGCCGCGGCCGGTGCACTGAAGGCCAGTCGGGCCGCGGACCACGCCGCCAAGGCCGCCCGCAAGGCGGACAATGCCGCAGGGAAGAAGGGCCACCCGATCCGCACTCTGCTGATCTTCGCGGTCATCGCCGCCGCCGGTGCGGTGATCTTCAAGAAGCTGCGCACCGATCAGGCCCCGATCCCGGACAACCAGCCGGCGCCCGCCGTTCCTGTCGACACCCAGTCGGCCGCCGACAAGGCCTCGGCCGCCGGCGACAAACTCTCCGACTCGGTGAAGGACGCCGCCGCGGCCGCAAAGGACAAGGCCTCCGACATCGCGGACACCGCCAAGGACAAGGCTGCGGACCTGGCGGACACCGCCAAGGACAATGCTGCGGACCTGGCGGACACCCTTAAGGACAAGGCATCTGATGCTGCGGACAGCGCGAAAGACGCAGCAGACACCGGCAAGGACAAGGCCTCGGACCTCGCCGCCACCGGCAAGGACAAGGCCTCGGACGCCACGGAAGACGCGACGGACGCCGCTGCCGATGCCGTCGACGCGGTGAAGAAGGCCGAGGACGCCGCCGCGACCAAGGCCGGCGAAGCCGCGGATTCGGCGAAGAACACGGTGGGTGGCGCCTCGTGACCCTGGCCCCAGAGGGCCGCAAACTGCTCCGCTTGGAGGTGCGGAACGCGGCCGTACCGATCGAGAAGAAGCCGGAGTGGATCAAGACCCGGCTGAAGACGGGTCCGGAGTACCAGAACCTGCAGAACCTGGTGAAGACCGAGGGTTTGCACACCGTCTGCCAGGAAGCCGGCTGTCCCAACATCTTCGAGTGCTGGGAGGACCGCGAGGCGACGTTCCTCATCGGCGGTGACCAGTGCACCCGACGGTGCGACTTCTGTCTGATCGACACCGGCAAGCCCGGCGAGCTCGACCGCGACGAGCCCCGCCGGGTGGCCGAGTCCATCCGAAAGATGAACCTGCGGTACGCGACCATCACCGGGGTGACCCGCGACGACCTTCCGGACGAGGGAGCGTGGCTGTATGCGGAGACCATCCGCCAGGTTCATGCGCTCGCACCGGAGACCGGCGTCGAGATCCTGACGCCGGACTTCTCCGGTCACCCCGAATTGCTGGGTCAGGTCTTCGACGCGGCGCCCGAGGTATTTGCGCACAACCTTGAGACCGTGCCGCGGATCTTCCGGCGGATCCGGCCCGCCTTCACCTACGAGCGGTCGCTCGATGTGATCGCGCAAGGGCGGGCGGCCGGGATGGTCACCAAGTCCAACCTCATCCTGGGGATGGGCGAGACGCGGGAAGAGGTCTCGCAGGCGTTGACGGACATGCACGCCGCCGGCTGCGACCTGGTCACGATCACCCAGTACCTGCGCCCAACGCCCCGGCACCATCCGGTCGAACGGTGGGTGAAGCCCGAGGAATTCGTCGAGCTGCGCCAGGAGGCGGAGGACATCGGTTTCGCCGGTGTGATGTCCGGGCCGCTGGTCCGCTCGTCCTACCGCGCCGGGACGCTGTACCGGCAGGGCGCGCAGGCCCGCGACGCACGTCAACAGTCGATGAGCGCCACCGCCTGACGGCAGTTCCCTAGCGGCGTTCCGCGGCGTCGGCCGCCGCCTGAGATCCACATCGCACCGGGGCCGGGTGCGCCCGTTCGGGTGGCCGCACCCGGCCTCTCTCGTCAGTCCGACGTCCATCCCTCGGCGGTCCGCCAGGGGCGGTCACGCGCACTATCCTGGACGGCATGGCCAAGAATGCGGCGGGCGCTGATGCCCCCTCCAAAGAGGAGAAAAAGGCAGCAAAGGTAGCCGCCAGGGCCGCCAAGAAGGAGCGCCGCGGCCAGATCTGGCAGGCCTTCCAGATGCAGCGCAAGCAGGACAAGCGGCTGCTGCCCTACATGATCGGTGCGCTGGTCGGCACCGCAGCAGTGATCACCGGCATCGGTATCTTGATCCTCGGGCCGGCCCAGTGGTGGCTGGTGCTGCCGTTCGGCATCATTTTCGGTGCCCTGCTCGCCATGATCATCTTCTCCCGCCGCGTGCAGACCAACGTCTACAAGCAGGCGGAAGGTACCCCGGGTGCCGCGGCGTGGACGCTGCAGAACAACCTGCGCGGGAAATGGCGGGTGACGCCCGCGGTGGCCGGCACGTCGCACCTGGACGCCGTGCACCGGGTGGTCGGCCGACCCGGCATCATCCTGGTCGGCGAGGGCGCTGCGCACCGGGTCAAGCCGCTGCTCGCCCAGGAGAAGAAGAAGTACGCCAGGGTCGTCGGGGAGACGCCGATCTACGACGTCATCGTCGGGAACGAAGAAGGCCAGATCCCGCTTCGCAAACTCAACCAGTACCTGATGAAGCTGCCCCGGAATATCTCGGTGAATGCTGTCACCGACTTGGACAACCGATTGACCGCACTCGGCTCGCGGAACGCTCAGGCCGGCCTGCCCAAGGGCCCGATGCCCGCCGGAGCGAAAATGCGGAACGTCCAGCGGAGCATGCGCCGCCGCTGAGCCGGTGCGGGTGAGCAGCGGCGGGCGCCACCGTTCCCCGACCGCCTCATCGCATCTGCACGACCACCGTCCGGCACCATCGGTCATGCAGCCCGCGCAGATCCTGATTGACCAGCAGCGGCGGCACGATCAAGAACACCAACACCGTCCGCGGCACCGCCCACAGGCCGACGATCGAGCGCCCGAGCGGGGCGACCCTGATGCCCAGCGCTGCCTGACCGGGGGTGAACCCGAACAGCCCGACGGCGACGACGGTCATGACCGCCCAGACGACCAGACTCCAGTTCTGCGGCGGCTCCGGCGCGGTGAACACCCAGGCGAGCAGTGCGGACAGCACGATGTCGATGACGAAGGCCAGCACCTTGGCGCCCATGGTCGCGACCGAACCGACCCCATCGGCCGGCAGGCCCAGGGCGTGCCCGGGATAGGTCCCCTCCGTCGCTCCTTCAGCGGCCACCATGCCACCAGAGTAAGAGCCTCCCAGAGTAAGAGCAGAGAGTCCGGTGCCCGGACACGCTGGTGATTCCGCGTCCGAACGGGTGCGCGTGCCCTCGTTCGGCCTGTTCACGACGCCGTTGCGGCACCCTGCGCGGTGGTCGACCTTCGGTCGATTAACCCGGGCGAAACAACAGCGAGACTCCAGGGCAACACCGTCTGCCTAGCGTGGCGCAGGCGCGGGATAAGGTCCCGCGTGGTGCGCCCGGCGCGGAGCCTGCCAAGATGCACCCGAACGGCAGTCGGCCCCGCGCAGAACCCATACCCTAGGGGCCCCACCAGCAGTGCCAGCCTGTTGTCAACCAGTGCCAGCCAGTACCAAACCGGCACCACCAGCACCATCGCGGGAGTCCGAACCGTTCGAGCCCGCTGTACCGTCCCTGCCATCGCGGTTGTCCAACCGACAAGGAGCGCGTGCGTGTTCTCCACTTCCGAAGAGCTGGTCGCCTACATCAAGGACAACGATGTCGAGGTCTTCGACATCCGTTTCTGCGATCTCCTCGGCATCATGAACCACCTCACCGTCCCGGCCAGCTCGGTCACCGAGAAGTCCCTCGCCGGCGGGATGGCGTTCGACGGTTCGTCGATCAAGGGCTTCCAGTCGATCCACGAGTCGGACATGACGCTGCTGCCCGACGTGACCACGGCCAGGGTCGATCCCTTCCGCCAACGGAAGACCCTGACCTGCAACTTCTTCGTGCACGACCCGCTCACCCTGCAGCCGTACTCGCGCGACCCGCGCAACGTGGCCCGCAAGGCCGAGGAGTACCTGGCCAGCACCGGCATCGCAGACACCTGTTTCTTCGGTGCAGAGGCCGAGTTCTACATCTTCGACAACGTCCAGTTCGACACCAGCATGACGGGCGCCTTCTACAAGATCGACACCGAAGAAGGCTGGTGGAACACCGGCCGGGACGAGCAGCCCAACCTCGGCTACAAGGTCCGGACCAAGGGCGGCTACTTCCCGGTCCCGCCGTACGACCACCACGCCGACCTTCGCGAGGACATGACCGCGAACCTGATCAGCATGGGCTTCGACATCGAGCGCGGTCACCACGAGGTGGGCGGCGGCCAGGCGGAGATCAACTACAAGTTCAACACCCTGCTCGCCTCGGCCGACGAGGTGATGCTGTTCAAGTACATCATCAAGAACACCGCCTGGGAGCAGGGCAAGACCGTCACCTTCATGCCCAAGCCCGTGTTCGGTGACAACGGCTCCGGCATGCATGCGCACCAGTCGCTGTGGTCCGGCGGCAAGCCGCTGTTCTACGACGAGGCCGGCTACGGCGGGCTTTCGGACATGGCCCGCTACTACATCGGCGGTCTGCTGCACCACGCCCCGTCGCTGCTGGCCTTCACCAACCCGACGGTGAACTCCTACCACCGGCTGGTGCCGGGGTACGAGGCGCCGGTCAACCTGGTCTACTCGGCCCGGAACCGCTCCGCCTGTATCCGTATCCCGTTGACCGGCACCAACGCCAAGGCCAAGCGCCTGGAGTTCCGCTGCCCTGACCCCTCGGCCAACCCCTACCTCGCGTTCGCCGCGATGATGATGGCCGGGCTGGACGGCATCAAGAACAAGATCGAGCCGCCGGCGCCCGTGGACAAGGACCTCTACGAGCTGCCGCCGGACGAGGCCGCCAACATCCCGCAGGTCCCCGGTTCGCTCGCGGCGGTGATCGACCGGCTGGAGCAGGATCACGACTACCTGCTCGAGGGCGGTGTGTTCACCCCAGACTTGATCGAGATGTGGATCAAGCTCAAGCGTGACGAGATCGACGCGATCCGCCTGCGCCCGCACCCCTACGAGTTCGACATGTACTACGACATCTGATTCCACGCGGACCGAGGTCCGCGTGAAGCCGTCGAAAACGGCGGCTGACCTGCGAAAACGTCGTTCGACGTCGTCCGGCGTCAGCCGTCGTTTCTCGTTGGTCTGCAGCCCAAATGCGGCCCCAGCAGCCTGCATGTCACGCAGCCCGAGCCGGGTGTCGACCCTGGCCAGGGTCATTGCCGCGACGGCGGCCGTCCTGAACCCGCTTGAACCGCACTGGGTCTGATGGAGGCTCCACGAAACCCGGGGCGATTCACACAGCAGCCGCTGCCCTGATCGAACCCGCGCCCAGCAGGGTGCCTCGATCGAGGTGGGAGCGGACCACGGGTGACTTGGTCAGCCGCAAAGCCCGGCGCGCCGAATCGTGCCGCCCTGGCAGCCCTAGCGTCCCATCTCGAGGCTCACCCAAGGAGGGCATCCACGGCGAAGCCAACGATGGCGAGCAGATCCGCCGGCCGGTCCTCCCCCAGCTGGACGATGCCCTGCAAGGTCAGGCCGTCAACGACGGCGACCAGCACCGCGGCCGCCGGCCCCGGGCTCACACTCCCGGAGACCTCGCCGCGCGCACGGCCCGCCTCGATGATGCCCGCCAGGAGAGCGGTGAAGAGCTCCAGACCCCGCCGGTGTGCGGTAGCGAGGTCGGGGTGCGAAGCGGCCGCCGCACTGAGCGTGATCCACACGATCGCCTCCCGCCGGCGCTCCTCATCCAAGGGCAACGCCTGTTCGCACAGCCGCCCCAACGTCTCCTTCACCGTGCCCTCATGCCGCA
>DASQFG010000014.1:0-5562 GCA_035633315.1 Nakamurella sp.
GGGTGAGACCGGCGAAGTAGTGCCGGGCCACCTGGTTGGCACGGAACGCCGGCTGACCGGCGTGCTTCACCACGTCGGCGCGTTCGACCGACGTCAGGTCGGCCAGGTGCGTCGGCGGGGTACCCCGTCGGGGTGCGGTGACGATCAACGGGAGGGAGCGAGTCATGGCCTGACCAGTGTCCCACGGCGACGAACCCGCAACGGTCCGGTAACAATTCCCACCAGTCACATGCGTCTCACGTGTCACAACAGCGGGGGGACCACCGCTTAGCACCAACGTGCACAGGTCGCACCGGTGGCGAACATCGCCGGATGCGAGCAGGGTAGTCGGAGCCGCATGGTTTGGAGCGGCACAGTACTGGTCGGCTACTGGCAAGTCAGCCACGAGCCTTCGCAGCAAAAGCCGGAAAAGGAGGCACCGCAGCTGAACTGCGCCAAACAGGCACACTCCAACCTGAATCTGGATCCGTTTACGTCCGTATTTTTCCGTACGTGTTGACATGAGTAGCCGTCGGGCATATACATGTGTCCACGACCACGGTGTCCACGACCACGGTGTCCACGACCACGGTGTCCACGACCACGAGGTTCCAACTCGCCGCCGACGGAGTAGGAGAACACGATTTAGCTGAACTCGCCCACCGAGCCCGAGCGCGAGTCACCAGGCAGTCACCAATTCCATCGGCCGCAGCACCGCTGTCCAGCAACGGCAGGCGGCCACAGACAACGGAGTCGACATGTACGCACCGGAGCGACAGCAGGCCATCCTCGGCCGCGCACGCTCCGCCGGCCGCGTCGACGTCAACTCGCTGGCCGACGTCTTCGACGTCACTCCGGAGACAATCCGCCGTGACCTGACCGGCCTCGAACGGCGCGGCGTGCTTCGCCGGGTACACGGCGGTGCGATCCCGGTCGAGCGGCTCAGCATCGAACCCGCCGTCGAGGAGCGCTACGGCGTCTACGCGGTGCAGAAAGAACGCATCGCCAAGGCAGCTCTCGACCAGTTGCCCGACGGTGGTTCGATCATCATCGACGCGGGCACGACCACCGTCCGTTTCGCCGAGATGCTTCCCACCGAGCGCAGCTACACCGTGGTCACCAACGCGCTGCCGATTGCCGCCCTGCTGGCCGGCCGGTCCAACATCACGCTGCACATGGTCGGCGGGCAGGTCCGGTCCGGCACCCTGGCCGCGGTGGGCACCTGGGCCGAAAGGGATCTCGCGGAGGTCTTCGCCGACGTCGTGTTCGCCGGCACGAACGGAATCAGCGTCCGCGGCATCACCACCCCTGATGTCGCGGAGGCCTCGGTCAAGCGCGCGCTGATGCGGTCCGCCCGGCGCATCGTGGTGCTCGCCGATCACAGCAAGTTCGGGCGTGACGAGTTTGCCCATGTTGCCGACCTATCCGAGGTCGACACGATCATCACCGACAGCGAGGTAGATGCCGACATGGCCCGAGAGATCGAAGACGCCGGACCGGAGGTGATCCGGGTATGACAGAGGCACCACCGTCGCGGGTCGTCACCGTGACCCCCAACCCGAGCCTGGACCACACCGTCGAGGTGCCGGTCCTGCAGGTCGGGGAGGTGCAGCGCACCAGCCAGGCCCTGGTCGAGGCCGGTGGCAAGGGCGTGAACGTGGCCCGCGTGCTGGCCAAGCACGGCCACCGGACGACCGCCATCCTGCCGGCCGGTGACGATGCCCAACGAATGGTGGGTCTGCTGACGCCGCAACAGGTCTCGACCAAAACGGTGCGCATCGACGGTGCGATCCGGACCAACATCGCGGTCGTCGAGAAGGACGGCACCACCACCAAGCTCAACGAGCCGGGTGCCCACCTGTCGCAGGCCGACGTCGATGCGCTGCTGGCAGCGGTCGACGAGGAACTCGGTGCCGATCCAACGCCCGGCTGGCTGGTGGCCGCCGGTAGCCTGCCGGCCGGCGCCCCCGACGACTTCTACGCCCAGGTCACCAAGGCCGCGGTAGCCGCCGGCGTTCCGGTGGCGATCGACACCTCGGGGCCGGCGTTGGCCGCGGCGGTCGACGCCGGCGCGACGGTGATCAAGCCCAACCTGGAAGAGCTGCAGGAATTGGTGACCGGCGAGCTGGTGACCGTCGGCGACGTCGTGGACGCCGCCCGCCAGCTCCGCGAGCGCGGCACCAAGGAACTGCTGGTCAGCCTGGGCGGGCACGGTGCCCTGCTGATCACCGCCGACGGTTCCTGGTGGGCGGGCGGCCCGCCGCTCGTGCCCAGGAGCACGGTGGGCGCCGGAGACTGCACCTTGTCCGGCTACCTGCATGCCACCGGCAGTCCGGCCGACCGGCTGGCCGGGGCCGTGGCATGGGGCCGCGCCGCCTGTCTGCTGCCCGGCAGCACGGTGCCCGGTCCGCAAGAAACCCAAGAATGTGCCGGCGCAGTCCGCGTCGTCGCCGATCCCGATCCCCTCCAAGCAGTGAAGGACGTCGCATGACAGACCTCATCACCGAAGACCTGGTCATCCTCGATCTCGTCGCCAGCGACAAAGTGGATGCCACAAGGCAACTCGCCCAGAAGCTGCAGGCCGCCGGCCGGGTGACGGACCTCGACGGGTTCCTGGCCGATGTCGCCGCCCGCGAGGCGCAGATGGCGACCGGGATGCCCGGGGGGATCGGCCTGCCGCACGCTCGGTCGGACTACGTCACCGTTCCGTCGCTTGGGTTGGCCCGGGTACCGGCCGGAGTCGATTTCGGTGCGCCGGACGGTCCGGCCACCTTGGTCTTCCTGATCGCCGCTCCCACCGGTGGCGGCAGCGAGCACCTCACCATCCTGGCTGCGCTGGCGCGGCGGCTGGTGCGTCCCGCATTCCGCCAGACCATCATCGACGCACCTGATGCAGCGGCTGTGGCGTCTTACGTCCAAGGAGAGGTTGGAGGACAATGAAGTTCGTCGCAGTCACGTCATGTCCGACGGGCATTGCCCACACGTACATGGCGGCCGAGAATCTCGAGCAGGCCGGTAAGGCCGCCGGGCACGACGTCCAGGTCGAAACGCAGGGCTCGGCCGGAACTGTTGCGCTCTCCGACGACGTCATCGCTGCCGCGGACGGCGTCATCTACGCGGCCGACCTCGAGGTGAAGGGCAAGGCCCGATTCGCCGGCAAGCCCTACATCGACGTGGGCGTCAAGAAGGCCGTGCACGACGGCCCCGGCGTCATTGCCGCTGCCGTCGCCGCGGTCGAGAACGCCCCGAAGGCAGGCACTCCCGAAGCGGCCGCGATGGCCTCTGCCACACCCGCACCGTCGTCCAGTGGCGGCGGGACGCGCAATGTCGGCGTCGGCACCAAGGTCCGGCAGTGGTTGATGACCGGTGTGTCCTACATGATCCCGTTCGTCGCCGCCGGCGGCATCCTCATCGCCCTGGGTTTCCTGTTCGGCGGCGAAGAGGTCGTCTACAAGCTGTACGGCGGCGAGTGGGAGGGTGTGACCTACGAGAACATCGCGGGCAACCTCCCGGTCAACTTCGCCACCGGCGACTTCGACGCACTTCTGCAAGCAGCCGGTTTCGCCGGAATCCTGTTCGCGCTGGGCAAGATCTCGTTCTTCATGCTGGTGCCCATCCTGTCCGGTTACATCGCCTTTGCGATCGCGGACCGTCCGGGCCTGGTGCCCGGCATCGTCGGCGGCCTGCTGGCCGGCCTGCTGGGTGCGGGCTTCCTCGGCGGTCTGGTGTCCGGTTTCGCCGCCGGCGGCATCGCGTATGCCATGACCCGTCTCCGGGTGCCAAAGGGTGTCCGCGGCGTCATGCCCGTGGTCGTCATTCCCCTTGTCTCGGTGATCGTCGTCGGGTTTTTCATGATCTTTGTGGTGGGCAAGCCGATTGCCGCCGCGACCACCTGGCTGACCGACTGGCTCACCGGCCTCTCGGGTTCGACCGCGATCTTGCTGGGCATCATCCTCGGCCTGATGATGGGCTTCGACCTCGGCGGACCTGTCAACAAGGTCGCGTATACCTTCGCGGCAGCCGGTTTGACCACGGCGATCGCAACCGGAGGCGATGGACCACAGCCGGCACTGCAGATCATGGCCGCTGTGATGGCTGCCGGCATGACCCCGCCGCTCGGTATGGCGCTGGCCACCGCGGTTCGCGGCAAGCTCTGGACGGAAGCGGAGCGGGACAACGGCCTCGCCTGCTGGCTGTTGGGCGCCTCATTCATCACCGAGGGTGCCATCCCGTTCGCCGCAGCCCATCCGCTTCGGGTCATTCCGTCGACCATGGTTGGTGCTGCTGCCGCGGGTGGCCTGGTCATGCTGTTCGGCAACGAGCTGCGCGCCCCGCACGGCGGCATCTTCGTGCTCCCGCTGGTTTCCCAGCCGTTCCTCTACCTGATCGCGATCGCCATCGGCACCGTGATCACCGCGGCGCTGGTCATCGTTCTGATGAGCCTGGACAAGAAGAACACCGAGGCCATCGCAGCTTCGGAAAATGCGATGGAGGGCGTCACTGCCTGACGCGCTTCGCGCTGCACACCACCGCCGGGGCTGCGACGATGTTTGTCGCAGCCCCGGCGCGGGTCGCAGTGCCGGCTGTGTGTCCGAACTCACCGGCTCGATAGGTTGATACGCACGTCGTCCCGCTCGGTCCGTCGCGACCGACAGAACAAGGAGCTCCTTGATGCCCAGCCGTACCGTTGTCGTCGCCTCCCGCGTCGGCCTCCACGCCCGTCCCGCGTCGCTGTTCGTGCAAGCGGTCACCGCGACCGGTCTCCCGGTGACCATCTCCAAGACCGGCAGCGACCCGGTTGACGCCCGCAGCATCCTGATGGTGATGGGGTTGGCCGTCGGCAACAACGAAGAGGTCACCCTGACCGCCGAGGGGGACGGCGCCGACGCTGCCCTCGACCAGCTCGCCGAACTGCTAGAGATCGATCACGACGCCGCCTGATCGCACGCCGGTCCACCGGGAGCCACTTCCGGTGGACCGTGCGTAGGTTCGGCACTTGGCCACGACCGATTGCCCCCCTGAGTTCGGACGATCGATGTCCGGCACCACGTTTCGATACAGGAGTTGAATCACGATGACGACCACCACGTCCGCCACGGCAACATCGAGCGCCTCCGGATCCGCGGGGGCCGCGCTGACCGGCATCGGTGTCGGCCGGGGTTCGGCAGTGGGATCGGTCGTCAAGCTCGCCGCCGCCGCTCGCCCACCGGCCAACGAACCCGCGGCCAAGGATGCGGCCGAGGCCGAGTCGCTGGTTTCCAGTTCCTTTCAGTACGTCGCCAACAACCTCCGAGTGCGGGCCGCCGCCGCGCATGCGGCCACCGCCGCGGTGCTGGAGGCAACCTCGCTGATGGCCCAGGACCCTGGCCTGCTGGCCGACGTGGTGCGCCGGATCAACACCGGCGTCGGGCCAGCCACCGCCGTCGACCAGGCGGTCGAGGGCTTCTGCAAGATCCTCGAGGCCAGTGGCCCCTACCTGGCCGAACGGGTCACCGACCTGCGTGACGTCCGCGACCGGATCGTCGCGAAGATCCTCGACGTCCCAGAGCCGGGCATCCCGCCGCTGACCAAGCCGACGGTCAT
>DASQFG010000015.1:0-8872 GCA_035633315.1 Nakamurella sp.
GCCCGACTCCGGGCAGGTGTGCCAGTCGTTGATGGTGTCGTCGTACTGGACGCCGGGGTCTGCGCACGACCACGCGGCCTGCGTGATCTTGCCGAAAAGGTCACGGGCCTCGACGGTCTCGACGATCTCGCCGGTCTGCCGAGCGCGCAGGCCGAATGTGGAGCCAGCCGCAGTGCTTGATTCCACCGCGCGCATGAACTCGTCGGAGACCCGCACGGAGTTGTTGGCGTTCTGGTACTGCACCGAGATGATGTCCTCGCCGCCGAGGTCCATGTCGAACCCGGCGTCCCGGAGCACCCGGATCTTGTTCTCCTCCTTGGCCTTCGTCTCCACGAACTCGGCGATATCCGGGTGGTCGACGTCGAGCACGACCATTTTCGCCGCGCGGCGGGTGGCGCCGCCGGACTTGATCGTTCCGGCGGAGGCGTCGGCACCGCGCATGAACGAGACCGGGCCGGAGGCGGTGCCGCCGGAGGACAGCAGCTCCTTGGACGACCGGATCCGCGACAGGTTGAGACCGGCGCCGGAGCCGCCCTTGAAGATCAGCCCTTCCTCGCGATACCAGTTCAGGATCGAGTCCATCGTGTCGTCGACCGACAGGATGAAGCACGCCGACACCTGTTGCGGCGAGGCGGTTCCCACGTTGAACCAGACGGGCGAGTTGAAGGCGAACACCTGGTGCAGCAGCATCCAGGTCAGCTCGTCCGCGAAGACCTGCTCGTCCTCGGCGGTGGCGAAGTAGCCGTGCTCGACGCCGGCCGCGGTGTACGAGCCGACCACCCGGTCGATGATCTGCCGCAGGCTCGACTCGCGAACGGGCGTGCCGACCGCACCGCGGAAGTACTTGCTGGTGACGATGTTGGTGGCGTTGATCGACCAGAAGTCGGGGAACTCGACACCGCGCTGCTCGAAGTTGATCGACCCGTCGCGCCAGTTCGTCATCACGACGTCGCGACGCTGCCAGGTGACCTCGTCATAGGGATGAACGCCCGCGGTGGTGTACAGCCGTTCCAGGTGCAGACCCCGGGACGTGTTGCTCCGATCACCCCGCTGAGTCGCACGGGCCTTGTGGTTCTTGGTCTGCCCGTTCGACGACGCGGAGAGCGTCGATTCTCGGGTCGACCCATTGGTCGACCCTTCGAACGACTCACTGGACGTTTCGGTCGCACCGACGGTGTCTGTCATGTCCTTGCACTTCCTTCCCCTGGGCGGCACTCCACCGGCGGCGCGGTTGGAGCGTTGACAACGTTGGCGCTGGATGACGCTGCACGTGATGTCCTGTGGTCCTGCGGCGTGCCGACGGCCGGTGCCGCTGCGGACCAGAAGTCGGTCAGCTCACACCCACCGGCGGTGGCAGGCTCCCGGCCGGTCCGCGGATGTCGACCGACCGGTCGTGCTTGCCTCCCGGCGCCGCGGCGTCTGCTGTTTCGGGTGCGGCGCTCGGATCCACGGCCTGCGCTGAGGTGGCGGCACGCATGTCCCGGATCTCGGCGGCGAAGTCGTCCGCCGAGGTGAACGACCGGTACACCGAGGCGAACCGCAGGTAGGCGACCTCGTCCAATTTCCGCAGCGGGCCGAGGATGGCCAGCCCGATCTCCTGACTCGGCACTTCGGCCTGGCCCGACCCCCGCACCGCTTCTTCCACCTGCTGCGCCAGCTTGGCCAGCGCGTCCTCGTCCACCGGGCGGCCCTGACAGGCGCGACGCACGCCGTCGACGACCTTGGCGCGGCTGAACGGCTCGGTGACACCGCTGCGCTTGGCCACCACCAGCAGTGCCTCCTCGACCGTGGTGAACCGACGGGAACATTCCGGGCAGGAGCGCCGACGGCGGATGGCCTGCCCGTCATCGATCTCTCGTGAATCGATCACCCGGGAGTCGGGGTACCGGCAGAAGGGGCATCGCATGTCGTGCACCTCCCTTTCTGCTCGAGTCGTGCTGGTCGATGTGTCTTGACGGGCGCCTCGACCGGCCGCCGAACCCGTCGGGTGGATCGCTGTTGTGGACCCTGTTGTGGACCCTGTTGTGGACTTCGATGTGGACGCCCGGTGGGTAACTCATTCATCGTGTGGATAACTGCCCGGCGGTGGTAGCACAACCTGTTGATATCTTACACCCGTGTAAGTACCAGATGTAGGGGTTGACGGTAGATCGCAGCGGACGAGCGCGCAAGTCCCGACCGCGTGTCGGAGCAGATCTTTCGGGGATCGGTGGCTGCCGTCCGCGGCGGCCCTCAACACCGCTAGTTCTCTTCGGCGGGCACCCGAAGCACCACGCCGACGTGCAGCATGTCGCCGTCCAGCCCGTTGAGCTGCTCGATCTCGGAGATGACCGCACGCGGATCGCGATCCGGCGCCTGGGCGGTGGCGATCGACCACAGCGTGTCTCCTGGGCCAACGGTGACATCGACCATCCTGCGCGGTGCCGGGCCGGAGAGCAGCGACACCGTCAGCAGCGCCGCCACGACGAGCACGGTCGTCGTCACCGCGAGTCGAGCCCAGCGGCCCATCCGGTAGCCGGTCGGGTGGTCGGCTGCACCATCGGCCGCGTGGTCGGAGGAATCGTCACACTGGCCGACTCCGCCCGGAACGGCCGAACCCAGCGGAACGATGCCCGGTGACGGGCGACGGACCGACGGACTCCGCGACCAACGGCGTCCCGGGTTGCCGCGATCGGGCTCCGCGGCGGGCGCCGGCGGCGGCGTTCCCGGCGCCGGGCGTGTCGCTCCCGGCTGCAGGCCGGTATCCGACAACGATAGGACCGACGATGGGACGTATCCCAGGGATGGACGACGACGGGGCGCAAGGGGTCCGTTCGATGGTGCGGTAAGCGTCTGAGTTCCCATGCCTTCACCTCGGCTGATCCGACCGGAGGGACCCGGCCTGCTCTCGTGGTGACCGATCCGGGGAGACCCCTCGGATCGAACGGGCGTTCTATCGAACGCTTGACCGAGTTGTACACCGGGCCACCGACAGTGGGAAGATCGATCGGCGTGTCAATCGAACGCCTGTTTGAATTGTGACCCTATCGTCACCTAGTCTGAGAGGGCCGTCGCTCCTGATCCCCGCCGATCCACGGCCGTGGGGCGGGCGTGGCGGCCGAACAGCAGCCGAACGAACGGCTGCCGAACAACAGCGGGAGGGACGACGACGTGGCAACGGAGCACGACCCAGACGATCGAGTCGGCGATGGACCGGCCGGCGACTTCGCCGGCGAACACCACGTGGAGCCCGACGTGGATCTTGCCGATGCGGCTGACGACACCGAGGTGGCCCCGGCCGGCGACGTCGTGACGTTCCCCGATCCGGCGCCGGTCGGCCGGGTGCTGACCATGCGGCAGCACAAGATCCTCCAGGTCATCCGCGATTCCGTCGAACGTCGCGGCTACCCACCCAGCGTCCGGGAGATCGGACAGGCCGCCGGTCTCAAGTCACCGTCGTCCGTCGCGCATCAGCTCAAGGTGCTGGAGAAGCGCGGACTGCTCCGGCGGGACCCGAACCGGCCCCGTGCCGTCGACATCCGCCCGCTGGACGAGATCCAGCAAGAGGCTCCCGACCATCCGACGCCGACGTATGTGCCCGTGGTGGGACGGATCGCGGCCGGCGGCCCGATCCTGGCCGAGCAGGCCGTCGAGGACGTTTTCCCGCTGCCCAAGGACCTGGTGGGCGAGGGCACCCTGTTCCTGCTGCGCGTCGTCGGCGATTCGATGGTGGACGCGGCGATCACCGATGGCGACTGGGTGGTGGTGCGCCAGCAACCGGTCGCGGACAACGGCGACATCGTCGCCGCCATGATCGACGGGGAAGCAACCGTCAAAACCTTCAAGCGGCGCGACGGGCACCTGTGGCTGCTGCCGCACAACGACGCCTACCAGCCGATCCAAGGGGATGACGCCGTCATCCTCGGTCGCGTGGTCGCCGTTCTCCGCAAGCTCTGAGTGTGCCTCCGGTCGCCGCCGAGCGACCGCACCAAGCGACGATGCCCCGGCTCGGTGAGCCGGGGCATCAAAGCCTGGTTTCAGCCTGAGTAGAAATGACCCGATTGCCGTCAGGCCTTGCGCTCCTCGACGGGCACCGACGTCGTCGCGACAGGAGGGGTCGGTGGCGGCGTGACCGGGACGACCGGGCTCGGGCTGATCTGTGGCGACGGGGTGGGAACCGCGGCGGTGGCGCCGGTCTCGGCGGGCCTGTTGGCCTTGTCATCGTCCTGCATCGCGGACACCTCGGACTTCAGGATGCGCAACGACCGACCGACCCCGCGCGCCGCATCGGGCAGCCGCTTGTATCCGAACAGGATGACGAAGGCCGCGATGATGATCAGCCAGTGCCACCAGGACAGAGCGCCCATGTTGAATTCCTCCTCGACCGCTGACGCCGCTGACAGCTCGCTCGTTCTCACCTGACAGCTCTTCGTGGCCGATGGACGGGACGATGGGTCCGCTGTCCTCCGGCACTGGCTTTCAGGCTACCCGGACAAGGCAGCCCGAAGCAGGTCCGCGCTGCTGTGAGGCGACTGAGCCATGCGTCAGCCGACCGCGGCGAACGGGGCCAACAGACCGGCGAGATCCGGGTAGACCCGCGCGTGCAAGCGGGTGCCATCCGCCGTGTGTTCCTCGGTCAGCACCGTTCCTTCGGCGTGCACGCGGGAGACCAGGGCACCTTCGGTGAACGGCACCAGGACCGAGACGGACACCGCCGGGTTCGGCAGCGCACCGGCGATGATCAGCCGGAGCTGTTCGATCCCGGCGCCGGTCCGCGCGGAGACGAAGACCGCATCCGGCAACAGGTGGCGCAACCGGGTCAACGTCATCTCGTCCGCGGTGTCCACCTTGTTCACCACGATGATCTCGCGGACCGACGAGGCGTTGATCTCGCCGAGGACCTCGCGGACGGCGGAGACCTGCTCCTCCGGATTCTCGTCGGACCCGTCCACCACGTGCAGCAACAGGTCCGCCTCGCCGATCTCCTCCAGCGTGGAGCGGAACGACTCGACCAATTGATGCGGCAGGTGCCGAACGAATCCCACGGTGTCCGTCAACGTGTAAATCCGGCCGTCCGCGGTCCGCGACCGGCGGGTGGTGGGATCCAGGGTGGCGAACAAGGCGTCCTCGACCAGCACGCCGGCATCGGTGAGCCGGTTGAGCAGGGACGACTTACCCGCGTTCGTGTACCCGGCGATCGCGACTGCGGGGATGGCGTTGGCCTGACGCCGGGATCGCTTGGTGTCGCGGACCCGGCGCATGCCGGCCAGGTCGGAGCGCAGCTGGGCGATCCGCTTGTGAATCCGGCGCCGGTCGATCTCGAGTTTCGTCTCGCCTGGACCTCGGGAACCGATGCCGGCGCCGGCGGCGACCCGGCCACCACGCTGCCGGGACAGCGCGGCGCCCCACCCACGGAGCCGGGGCACCAGGTAGTTGAGCTGGGCCAGCTCGACCTGAGCTTTGCCCTCCCGGGAGCGCGCGTGCTGGGCGAAGATGTCCAGGATCAGCGCGGTCCGATCGACCACCTTGACCTTGAGCCGCTCCTCCAGGTTGCGCAGCTGACCGGGCGCGAGCTCACCGTCGCAGATCACGGTGTCCGCACCGGTGGCCTCGACGATGCCGATCAGCTCGGTGACCTTGCCCGATCCGACGTAGGTGGCGGCGTCGGGATGACTGCGTCGTTGCATCACCGCGTCCAACACCACCGACCCGGCCGTTTCGGCGAGCCGGGCGAGTTCGGTCATGGAGGACTCGGCTTCGGCAGCGGTACCGCCGGCCCAGACCCCGACGAGGACGACCCGCTCGAGTTGCAGCTTGCGGTACTCGACCTCGGTGATGTCGCTGAGTTCGGTGGAGAGCCCGGCGACGCGGCGCAGCGCCACGCGGTCGGCGAGATCCCGGTCACCCTGGGTGCTCGCCAGCTCATCCAGGTCGATGGGTAGATCTCGACTGGGGGCGGTAGGCACGTGGGCAACCTCGAATTCGTCGGCACGATCGGTCATGGGGGCAGGTGGCGCGGGAATTGCTGTGCTGATGGGTCTGGAAAGGGGGGAACTCATTGTCCTGGCGTTGCTCGACGCGGCGGGCATTTGGGCGCTGGTGGCAGCGCGGGCGGCGGCGTCCTCGGTGTAATCAACAGTCATCTTGCTATCCAGCGTGCCACGACTGGCCAACCTTTTTCCGATTTCCGGACTTTCTGTGCAGGGCGCTCGAGCACGACCCGGCCGCCTCGCGCTCAGCGGTGCCGGTCCCAGAACGCACCGTCGATGGTGCCGGAGGCCACCAGCACCGCCGGACCGGTGAGCGTGGAGTCGCCGTCGGTGATGGTGACGGTCACCGCACCACCCGGCACCGAAACCTCAACGGTGCCCGTCGATCGATTGCTCGCCCGTAGGTATGCCGCGGCGGCCGCCACCGTACCCGTTCCGCAGGAACGGGTTTCGCCGACGCCACGTTCATGCACCCGCATGCGGATCTGGTCGGTCCCGGTCGTGGTGATGATCTCGACGTTCACCCCCTCGGGAAAGTCGGCCTTGTCGAATGACGGCGGGACGCTCAGATCGATGCCGGCCAGGTCGATGTCCGTCAGGCAGGCCAGGTGCGGATTGCCGACATCCACGGCGACCCCGGAGATCTGCAGGTCGCCGATGCGGACGGTCGAGGCGTTGCCCACCGTCGCCGGACCCATGCCGATGGTGACGTCGCCGGCGCTCGGAACGTCGGCCGTGCGCAGTCCGCCGCGGGTGGAGAACAAGAGCCGGCCAGGCGCCGCCCATCCGTCGTGGACGAGAAAACGGGCGAACAGCCGTGCCCCGTTCCCGCACATCTGGGCGAAGGAGCCATCCGCGTTCCGGTAGTCCATGACGAACCCGGCGCCGCCCCCGGGCGGTGCCGGCGCCACCCGAATGATCCCGTCGGCGCCGAGACCCGCGTGCCTGTCGCAGATGGCGCGGACCTGACCGGCCGTCACCTCGAGGGTGCCGTCCGGGTCCGGCAGCAGGACGAAGTCGTTCTCGGTGCCGTGGCCCTTGACGAACGGCACGCCGGAGGGCGCGCGGGTACCGGTCATCTGTCCAGATTACGGGCGCGCACCCAGCCCGGCGGCATCCTGCGGTGGGCTGTACCGCTGTCGGCCGCCGAGCAGGTCGAGCACCCGATCCACCGTCCCGGGCACCGCGGCGTCGATGTCCACCATCCGCGAGTCCCGGCGGAACCAGCTGCGCTGCCGCCGGACGAAGCGCCTGGTGGCGACGGTGGTTTCCACGATGGCCTGCTCCAGCGCGAGGGTGCCGTCCAGGACGGCCAGCATCTGCCGGTAACCAAGAGCCCTGGACGCGGTCAGTCCCTGCCGGATCCCCGCGCAGTCCAACGCGCGGACCTCATCGAGGAACCCGCCGTCCACCATCGCCCGGACCCGCCGTTCCAGCCGGGCGTCCAGTTCCGCGGTCTCCCGGTCCAGCCTCACCAGCAACGCCCCGTAGCGGGCTGGGCCCGGGACCGGCAGCGACGCGGTGAACGGCCGGCCGGTGATCTCGATGACCTCCAGCGCCCGGACGATCCGACGTCCGTTGCCGGGTTCGATGACCGCCGCGGCCGCCGGGTCTACTGCCTGCAACCGACGGAACAGGGCGTCGGCTCCGAGCGCGTCCAGTTCTGCCTGCAGCCGGGATCGCACCCGCGGGTCGGTGGCCGGGAAATCGATGTCGTCGACGATGGCCTGGATATACAGCCCCGAGCCGCCGACCACGATCGCGACGTGCCCCCGTGCCCGGATGCCCTCGACCACCGCGCGAGCCTGCCGCTGGTAAGCCGCGACGCTGGCCGTCTGCGTGACGTCAAGGACGTCCAGCAGATGATGCGGAATGCCGCGGCGCTCGTCGGGTGGCATTTTGGCGGTGCCGACGTCCATCCCGCGGTACAGCTGCATGGAGTCCGCGTTCACCACCTCGCCGCCGAGGCGCTCGGCGAGGTCCAGCCCGAGGTCGGACTTACCGGTTCCGGTCGGCCCGGCGATCACGATCAGCCTGCCGGCGGGCTCCAGGTCACCGTTCACCGCGGTAGCGCCCGGTCGGTCGCTCGGACGCCGTCGTGGGTCACGCCCGGTTCCATCGCCAGGACGCGACGAAGTACCCGACGCCGAACGGAGCACCGGAGTACAACAGATCTGCGGCGTCCGGAGGCGCGGACCGGGTGAGGGCGGCCAGCAATACCAGCGGGTCCACCGAGGCCATGACGGCATCGGCGGGCAGCTCGGGATTGCGGCAGGCATCGCGTAGCGCCGCCGGGTCACCGGCCGCGAGCGCGCGCGCCAGGGCAGCGTCGAAAGCGTCCGATCGATCGTCGCGCCGGGCGGGGGCGTTGTCTCCGTGACAGGCCGCCCCGTCCGCGATCACCAGCAGGGTGATGCGGTCGCGCCCATTCGGGTTCAGCTCCGGCGGGAGGTCGGCGGAGATGCGGGCCGAACCTGCCGCGCTCACCTCGAGAGCAGTGGTGGGCGGCGCATGCCGCGCCGCGCGCAGCAGGTGCGCTCCGACCAGGGTCGCCACCGACGGCGCCGGTGCCGCTGTGCCCGCCGCATCGTCGTTGGCGTCCTCGCGGGCGGCGTCAACGCTGGCGGCGTCACCGCTGGCGGCGTCACCGGCAAGCCTGACTGCGCCCATTCCCGCGATGTCGCTGCGGGTCACCGACGTCCGCACCACGGCGCCCGGCGGGAAGGCCCGTGAGGTCGGCTTCGCGTCGACACCTGAGCCGCCATCGCGAGCCGCCCGATGCGACCCGATCAACAGGGTGCGGTCGGCGGGGGGCAGCCGATCCAGAGCATCGCCGCACGCCGCCAGCAGATCGGGAACGGTGCGAGCGATGGCCGTCGCGGTGCCCTCGACGAGAAATGGCG
>DASQFG010000016.1:0-16294 GCA_035633315.1 Nakamurella sp.
TCCGAGATCGAGGTGGTACGTGCCGGGGTCGTAGGCCGAGGACCGCAGCGCCCTTGGGCCGAAACGGGCGCCCGCCCGGTAGGTCGTGTTGATGTCGAACGGCGCTCCCAGGATGGCGACATCCGGACGGCGCTGCGCCAAGTCCGCCCCGGTGGCGACCCAGTCCCGCGAGCTGAAGGTGGGCAGACCCACGTTGTCGTTAGTCAGGAGTGTCGTTGTCCGAGACGATTCTGCCAGAGATGGCGGGATCGTGGGGCCGATCTGCAATCGCCACTGGAACCTCCTGCGGTCGGGCCGGGCCACGCCCTCGACTGAGATCGGCTGCGCAGGCCTGCGACGCCGGCTCGCCGGTGACGGCTGGGCACACGCTACCGCTGGTGGGGGTAGCGGCTGAGCGGTCTGCGACCGGGATGCGCGGCTGCCGCCGGTGCCGCGGTCGCCTGGCGGCGCACCGGTCCCGGCACGGCGATATCACGGCTGAGCGACCGCTCCGAGGGTTCAGTGATCCGTGGGGCGACACCGCCCGATGCGCTGGACCTGAGCACCGTCGCGTGCTCTGATGGATCGAACCTGAAATGACAGAGGTGTGATTCGGCGTGGTGTGATTCGGCGTGCTCACGTGCCGGTCGCCCCTGGGGAGGACCACTGATGGACAACACGGCTGCGTCACCGGCCTCCGGGGAGAACGCGCGCGCGGATGCCGCGGCAGCCGACGGGCTGTCCCGCCGGGATCGGGAGATCCTGGCGTTCGAACGGCAGTGGTGGCAGTACGCCGGCGCCAAGGAGCAGGCGATCAAGGAGATGTTCGATCTCTCCCCGACCCGCTATTACCAGGTGCTGAACGAGGTCATCGACAATCCGGCCGCGCTGGCCGAGGACCCGTTACTGGTCCGGCGGCTGCGCCGGCTGCGGACCAGCCGGCAGAAGGCCAGGTCCGCGCGACGGCTGGGTTTCGAGGTCTGACGCGGGTTGCCCGCCGAGATGTTTGGCAGCGACCGGTGGGCGGGCGGTCATCCTCGGCCGGACCGGCCGCGTCAGGACGTGGGTTTCGCGCCCGGTCCCCAGGCGTGCCAGAACGCGATGTCGATCCACCCGCTGACCCTGCCGCGCGACCGGTTGGGGTAGGGATTGCCGGTGTACTGCACCGCGATCCGGTCGATGTCCACCAGGTCGGAGTCGTCGACCAGATCGACGAGGCGGCCTTGCATGCTCACGTGGGTGCTCCAGTTGTCGCCGTCCAGCACGGTGAGGCTGACCCGCGGATCCTGCCGGATGTACTCCAGCCGACGCCTGCCGGCGTCCATGTTCAGCAGAATCCGACCGTCGTTCTCCAGCAGGTACCAGGTCGCGACCGTCACAGGCTGACCGTCGGGCCGCAGCGTCGCGATCACGCAGGGATTGGGTCTGCGGAGCAACTCCAGCAGGTGTGGGGGCAGCGGGGGACGCGGCATCGGGAAAGCTCCTCAGCGCGAGACGGGGTTGCGCGCAAGCGTAACCAGGCGTCGTCACGACATCGGTCGACGGTCCCCGCCCCTGGCGCGACCCTGGCGTTCGGTCCCGAAGCGCCGCTGCCGCGGCATCGGGGAGCCATCCGGAAGGCGGCCGGCCACCCGCTGACGACGGGGGATCCGCAGCCGCACCCGCCGGGTGGAGCGGCGGCGCACACCGCGCGAGGTCCGCCACAACTCGGGGTGGTTCTTCAGGTGGTTGTACCGCCACGCCGCGTACGGCAGGTGCAGCAGGTAGACAAACATCCCGATCACGGTGACGATCTCCGGCTCGACGAACAGCAGGTACACGCCGATCACCAGCAGGATCAGCATCGGCAGGATCAGCTTGGTCGGCAGCCGGATCGACTTCAGCGCGATGGATGGCACCCGGGACACCATCAGCAGTCCGATGAACGCCACCCAGATCGCCACCGCCCAGGGCTGGGCCCAGAATCCGTCATCACCCAGCCGGACGGTGAGCGGCAGCGGCGCGGTGACTATCAGACCGCCGGCCGGCGTGGGTACGCCCGTGAAGAACCCCTTGGCCCACGGCTTGGGATCGGCGTCGTCGAGCAACGAGTTGAACCGGGCGAGCCGGAGGGCGGCGCACACCGCGAACAGCAGGCAGACCACCCAGCCGAACCCGCGGGCCTGGTCGCGCAGGATCCAGATGTACATGACCAGCGCGGGGGCGACGCCGAAGGAGATGCAGTCCGACAGCGAATCCAGCTCGGCGCCGATCCGGCTGGTGGAGCGGAGCAGGCGGGCCGCCGGGCCGTCCAGGGAATCGAGGATCGCCGCAGCGGCGATGGCGCCGACCGCGAGGTTCCACTGACCGCTCATCGCGAACGCCACCGACGTCAGGCCGGCGCACAACGCCAGCACGGTGATCGCGTTGGGCAGAAAACGCACCCCGCGGACCCCGCCCATCAGCAGTCGCCCATCAGCAGTCGCCCATCAGGAGTCGCCCGCCGGGAGTCGCCCATCAGGAGTCGCCCGCCGGGTGCGGTGGCGCGATGCCTCGTCTGCGGGCCTCCGCTCGCGGTCGCTTCATCAGGAGTCGCGCCGGTCGAGTGTGGCGAGCACGGTCTCACCACCGATGGCGTGCTGGCCCTGCCGAACCGCGACCTCGGTGCCCGGCGGCAGATAGGTGTCCACCCGTGACCCGAAGCGGATCAGGCCGTAGGTGCTGCCGGCCAGCACCGGTTCACCCGCCACCACGTCACAGACGATCCGGCGCGCGACCAGCCCGGCGATCTGCGTGACGATCACCCGACCGCCCACGGTGGCCTCGATGACCAGCGAGTTCCGCTCGTTGTCCTCCGACGCCTTGTCCAGGTCCGCCGAGACGAAGGTGCCCGGTTGGTGGGCCACCCTGGTGATCAGGCCGTCCACCGGGATCCGCTGGACGTGCACGTCGAAGATCGACAGAAAGATCGACACCCGCGGCCGAGGGGTCGGGTCGACGCCGAGCTCCGGTGGCGGTACGGCGTCCTGGATCAGCGACACCAGCCCGTCGGCGGGCGCCACGATCTTCCTCTGGTCGGTCGGCGGAACCCGTCGGGGAACCCGGAAGAACGCCGCGGATGCCAGCGTTGCCACCGTTCCCGCCCGGCCGACCGCAGACCCGGCACGCTTCAGCCCGACGGCGCGCAGGGCGAACCGGGCACCGAGGGTGGCGGCGGCCGCGCCGAGGATGATCGGCCGCCCGCCCGGGTGAATCGGCGGGATGGTGGAGCGGATCAGGCCGATCAGGTGGGAGCCTGCGCCGGATGAGTTCTCGGCCATGGTTCGCAGCTCGCCTGCCCCTTCGTTTCCACTGATGGTGGTGTGCGGGTGTGGTGATCGCCTATCGGGGTACCGCTCGGTGCCGCACAGCCGACCCGTACCGTCAACGGTATCGGAGCGGCCTGCTCTGCACGGGGGGCGCGCGGGGAACCGGTCAGGGGAGCGCTCGGCGGGGCGTCCATCCGCTGCGGCTGTCCGTCCACGACACTGAGCGGATGGACCTGCAGGATGCCCTGGATTTCGTCCGGACCCACGACCGGACCGTGCTGTCCACCCGCCGCAAGGACGGCCGGCCGCAGATGTCGCTGGTCAATTCCGGGCTGGTGGACGGCGCGGTGTGCATTTCGAGCCGCGCGCCGTTGGCCAAGGTCCGCAACATCCGGCGGGACCCCGAAGTCTCGGTGTTGATCTTCACCGAAGCGTTCTTCGGGTCGTGGGTGCAGATCGACGGGCGCGCCGAGATCGTCGACCAGCCCGAGGCGCTCGACCTGCTCGTCACCGTGTACCGGACGATCGCGGGCGAGCACCCGGACTGGGACGACTACCGCGCGGCGATGATCCGCGACGAACGTGTCGTCATCCGCATTCATCCCGAACGGGCCTCGGGCCGGACGGCGTGACCCGCCGATCGCGGCCAGTGCGCTGCTCTCGCCGGCGGCACGATGCTCATGCCGGGTGAGCGTTGCTTGTGCTGCAGCAGGGGGTCGGCGCGGGTGGCGAGAGCAACGTCCGTCCGTGGGTGAGCCTCCGCGGCCGGTCGGCCAGCTACCTTGTCGGGTATGCCCACGCATCCCGGACCCGGCGACGGGTCGCCTGACGTGGGCCTGATCCCGCAGCACCAGGACGGCTGGCGCCTCGACGGCGAGTTCTCCGCGGACCTGGACGACGGGCCCGACCCGGCACCGGAGGCCGGTCCGTCGAGCGGGCGCGGGATCGTCATGCCCATCGGCGGTGCCGAGGACAAGCTGGGCCGGATGACCATCCTGCGCGAGGTGGTCAAACTCGCCGGAGGCCCGAAGGCCGCGCTGGTCGTCATCTCCACCGCCTCCTCGCTCGGTGACGAGATCACCCACGCCTACCTCCAATTGTTCGGTTCGCTGGGCGTCACCGACGTCGTCGGCATCCGGCCGGAGAGCCGTGCGCACGCCGCCAACCCGGAGCTGATCGCCGCCGTCGACCGGGCGACCGCGGTGTTCATGACGGGCGGGAACCAGGTCAAGTTGGCCACCCTGGTGGTCGGTACCCCGTTGGGGAGGGCGATCGTCGCTGCGCACGAGCGCGGGGCGCTGATCGCCGGTACGTCGGCCGGCGCCAGCATCTGCTCCACCCACATGGTCTCGTTCGGCAGCGGCGGGGCGACCCCGAAGTTCAGGGTCGGCCAGGTGTCCGAGGGGCTGGGCCTGCTGACCGGGATGATCGTCGATCAGCACTTCACCCAGCGCAACCGGTTCGGCCGGCTGCTGGCGCTGGTCGCCGGAAACCCTTCTCAGCTCGGCGTCGGAATCGACGAGGACACCGCGGCGATCGTCCGTCCGGACGGCACGTTGGAGGTCAAGGGCCGGGGGGTGGTGACGATCTTCGACGGGTCCGACGTGGTCACGACGGCCTACACGGCAACCGGCACCCAGCCGTTGATGATGTCCGGTATCCAGTTGCACACCCTGCCGCGCGGCGCGGTGTTCGACCTGACCACGCGCCGCCTGCTGTCGGCACCAGGTCTGCCGGACATCACCCGGGACCCGCTGATCGCGACGCTCGCCGACGTGCCGGCCGGCACCCGTCCGCGCACCAGGCGGATCGCCGCAGAGGGCGCCCACGAGACCACCTCGGAGCTGCGGCGCAGGCCGGCATCGTCCTGAAGGCTCGCCCCTGCCGTCGTGCGGGACAGGCGCGGTCCCGCCGCCCGAGCCGATCCCCCCGGTCGTCCAGCCTCGCGCGGATGAACGTCGCGGTTATGGGAACAGAGTGACCGGAGTCGCCCACTTCATCCGCGCCGGCGAAGTTGATCCGCGCCGGCAAGGCGCGCGCCCCCGAGGCGTGGGGGCGGCACCGGTGGGGAGAGAATCGCTGCACCGCAGGACTCGGACCGGTTGATCGGAGAGGCACCCCGCTGATGACGGCGACGACATCCACCCCAGTCCCGACCGAGCCGACACACGAGCCCGACATCACTGTCCGGGAGTCGCGGGTCTATCGCGGCCCGAACTACTACTCCTACGAGCCGGCGGTGCACCTGGTGGTGGACATCGGCCGGCTGGAGGACTACCCCACCGACCTGATGCCCGGCTTCACCGATGCGCTGATGGCGCTGCTGCCGGGCCTGCAGGATCACCAGTGCTCCCGCGGGCGGGACGGCGGCTTCGTCGAGCGGCTCGTCGAGGGGACCTGGGCCGGTCACGTGGTGGAGCATGTCGCGCTGGAGATCCAGCGTTCCGCGGGGCACGAGATGACCCGCGGCAAGACGAGATCGACCGGCGAGACCGGCGTCTACAACGTGATCTACGGCTACCTCGACGAGACCGTCGGGACGTTGGCGGGCCGGCTCGCGGTCCGGTTGGTCAACCATCTCGTGCCGGACAACCAGCTCGACGGTGACGGCTTCGATTTCGCCGCCGAACGGGACGAGCTCCTGCGGACCAGTCAGCGGGTCGCCTTCGGGCCGTCCACCCAGGCGATTCTGGAGGAGGCCATTTCCCGCGACATTCCCTGGCAGCGGCTCAATTCCGGGTCGCTGGTGCAGCTCGGGCACGGGGTCAACCAGCGCCGGATCCGGGCGACCATGACGTCGCTGACGTCCTCGCTTGCGGTGGACATCGCCTCGGACAAGGAGCTGACGAACCGGCTGCTGGCGGCGGCGGGCCTGCCGGTCCCTACCTCGGAGGTGGTCCGCCGCGCCGACGACGCCGTGCGGATCGCCAGGCGGATCGGCTATCCCGTGGTGGTCAAGCCGCTGGACGGCAATCACGGTCGCGGCGTGGCCATCAACCTGACCAGCGAGGCCGAGGTTCGCGCCGCGTTTGACGAGGCCTACGACCAGTCCCGGCGCGGCTACGTGCTGGTCGAGTCGTTCATCACCGGCAAGGACTACCGGGTGCTGGTGGTCGGCGGGCACATGATCGCGATCGCCGAGCGGGTGCCGGCACACGTCATCGGTGACGGGGCGAAGACGGTGGCCGGGCTCGTGGACACCACCAACGCCGATCCGCGCCGCGGGGTGGGGCACGAGAAGGTGCTCACCCGGATCGAGGTCAACGAGGGCGCCATCGAACTGGTCAAGGACCAGGGCTATGAGATGACGGACGTCCCGCCGCGCGGCGAGATGGTCAAGCTGGCGCTGACCGGAAACATGTCCACCGGCGGCATCTCCATCGACCGGACGTTCGAGGCCCACCCGGACAACGTCGATATCGCGGAGGAGGCGGCGCGGGTCGTCGGGCTGGACATCGCGGGCATCGACTTCCTCTGTCCCGACATCACCCAGCCGGTCCGCGAAACCGGCGGCGCGATTTGCGAGGTGAACGCCGCGCCCGGATTCCGGATGCATTCCCACCCGACCATCGGCGAGCCGCAGTACGTGGCAAAACCCGTGGTGGACTTGATGTTCCCGCCCGGTACCAGTGCGCGGATCCCGATCGTCGCGGTCACCGGGACGAACGGCAAGACCACCGCCAGCCGGATGATTGCGCACATCTTCAAGGGCATAGGCCGAAAGGTCGGGATGACCTCGACCGACGGCATCGTCATCGACGACCGATTGGTCATCAAGTCCGACGCCTCCGGCCCACGGTCGGCGCGGATGGTGCTGCAGAACCCGCGGGTCGATTTCGCGGTGTTCGAGGTGGCGCGCGGCGGGATTCTGCGGGAAGGGCTCGGTTACTCCCGCAACGACGTGGCCGTGGTGCTGAACGTGGCGCCCGATCACCTTGGCCTGCGCGGCATCAACACGGTCGAGCAGCTGGCGCAGGTCAAGCAGGTCATCGTGGAAGCGGTGCCCAAGCAGGGCGCCGCCGTGCTGAACGCCGACGATCCGCTGGTGGCCGGGATGCGCCGGGCCTGCTCGGGCGAGGTGGTCTGGTTCTCGCTGAAGCCGGACAACCGGATGATCTCCGACCACTGCCGGCGCGGCGGCAAGGCCGTCATTCTGGAACCCAGCGAGTTGGGCGATCTGATCGTGCTGGTGCACGGCCGGCGCCGGATGCCGTTGGCCTACACGCATCTGCTGCCGGCCACGTTCGGCGGCAAGGCGATGTTCAACGTGCAGAACGCCATGGCGGCCGCGGGCGCGGCGTATTGCGCGGGCGCGCACCTGCAGGACATCCGGGGTGGGCTGCGTTCGTTCACGCCGTCCTACTACTCGGCGCCCGGCCGGATGAACATGACCGAGGTCAAGGGCGTCAAGGTCATCGTCGACTACTGCCACAACGTCCCGGCCATGGTGGCGTTGGGCGACTTCGTTGACCGATTCTTCGAGGACAGCACGCCGATGGAACGGCCGCAGCGCATCGGCGTCGTCGCCACCGCCGGTGACCGCCGCGATCAGGACATGATCGACCTGGGCCGTGAGGCCGCGCGGCATTTCGACCGGATCATCGTCCGCGAGGACGTCCGGTTGCGCGGCAGGACTCCGGGGGAAACTGCGGGCTTGATCGTGCAGGGCGCCAGAGCGGCGCAGGCAGAAGGCTGTCGGCTCAAGCAGTCCGAGGTTGTGCTGGATGAGATCGAGGCGACCAAGGTCGCGGTCGAGTCGGCCAACCCCGGTGATCTGGTCGTCGTCTGCGTCGACCGGGCCCGCGCCGTCTGGGACGAGTTGCAGGTGCTGGCGAATCGTGCGCAGGCCGGTGCCGCGGACGAATTCGACGATCGGTGAAACGCCGAGTGACGAGCTGACCGAACCGAACCCGCCTTGCAGAATCAGGCTGGAATCAGCGGGGAATCAGCGGGTAATCAGCGCTTGACGGCCTTGTGGACGGGTTCGAACGTTTCGGCCGAGTGCGTCTTGGCCTTTTTCTCGGCGCGCTTTTCCTTGATCGTCTTGGCGGGTTTCTTCGTCATGGTTTGGCGCGGGGACTTGTCGGACATAGCCGCTCCTCCGTCGAGACCGCAGTGGCCTCATCACCTGACCTTACGCTGCGCCGACACGCCCGCTCCCCGCACGGAGACCGCGGAACGGCAGGAGGCCCTTCGGGGTGCCGGACGGGTGATCATTCACTGGTCGCGCGGCGGAACCATCCACCTCCGATGATGATCACTGCATAGGCTCGCGAACCACCGGTGACCTGGGACGGACTGTCGCTTATAGTCCGGATGACTGGGGCACGGGAGCGGTGTGCTGACGGAAGGCCGAGCCCGCCGGTGGCGATGAAGGGCTGATCCGCATGATCAATCGGATGCGCGGGTCGCGGCGATGGGCTGCCGCGGCGGCGGTGATCGCCCTCGTCGGGTCGACGCTGCTGTTCTCCGCCGCACCGGCCGCGGCCGCACCCGGCCCGGTTTATGGCGCCTTCACCCTCGCGGGAACCGGTGGGCTGTACACGGGAACAATGACCCTGCCTGCTGCCTTTCCGGCCGCGACGTTCACCTCCAATGCACGCGCCGACGCCGCTGTCCCGTCCGGCGCGAGCGCCTTCCTGTCCGCGGCGACCCCCTTCGGCCAGCTGTACGGCAGCAGCCAGAACAAGGGTTATCTGAACCTGCGGCCGGCCGCGGACCACGCCTCCAGCCCTTCCACGACTACCTACACTTTCGCGTCCCCCACGCCCGCCGCGGGGTGGGGATTTGTTCTGGCCGACGTTGACGCCGACCAGGTCCAGGTGCAGGCCACCGGGCCGGGGGTGACGGCTGTTGCCGTCGCCGACCTCGGGTTCGCAGGTGTCTTCAATTATTGCGACATCCCATCTCCGCGCCCCAGCACCTGCTCCGGTGTGGTCGCGCCGTTCGACCTTCCGACCTGGGATCCGGCCACGGGCCTCAGCGGCAACGCAGCGGCGCTGGACGCAACCGGAGCCAGCGGCTGGTTCCAACCGAAGGTGCCGCTCCGCACACTCACCTTCGCCTTCACCCGACATTCCGGACTCCCCGTCTACTCAACGGCGTTCGCGACGCTCACGCGCGCGGTGTCGGGCACCGTCACGATCGACGGGACCACCCCGCTCGCGGGTGTTCCGCTGGAAATCCTGGGCTCCGCGGGCACAACTGTCGGCACGGCCACCACCGGCGCGGACGGAACCTACAGCCTGGACGGCCTGGCTCCGGGCGACTACACGGTGCGGGCGGCCGCCCCCGCTGGCTACCGGCCGGTCGGTCCCAGCGAACGAGACGCCAACCTGGTGGCGCTGGACGCCGCGGGGGTGGACTTCGACCTCACGCCGATCACGTACCCGGCGAGCGGGACCGTGACGGCCGACGGCGCGCCGGTCAGCGGGGTGACGGTGACCTGCCTGGATCCGACCGGCACGCCGATCGGTTCGGCGCTCACCGACTCGTCCGGGGCGTACGTTTGCCCGCCGGTGCCGCCGGTGCCGCCGGTGCCGCCGGTGCCGCCGGGCACCGGCTACTCGGTGGTGCTGTCGGTGCCAGCGGGGTATGCCGCCGACGGCCCGGTCGCGCGAACCTTCGACTTCGTCGATGCGGCCGTCACCGGGCTGGACTTCGCGCTGACCGTTCCGCCGCCGATCACGACCGAGACCAGTTCGACCGCAACCACTGTCACAACTGCCACCACCGAGACCGCGACGTCGGGGGCGACCACCCCGGACACGACGACTCCTTACACCACCGCGCCGGACACCACCACCACTGACACGACGTCGGAGAACATCACCCCGGACACCACGACGTCCGACACCACGACGTCCGACACCACGACCAGCGATTCGACCCGGACGGTCACCCTGGCGGTCACCTGGTCGATCGCCAGCGCAACGTCGGACGAGTTCGTGCTCGACCAGACCTACGACACGTCCTACGACGCCGAACAGTCCGACGTTTCCGCGCTGGCGACGACAGGCTCGCCGGTCGAGTCCCTGCTGCCGGTCGGGGCGGTGTCGGTGATCGGCGGCGGGTTGCTGGTGCTGTTCGGCCGGCGCAGGCGTGGCGCTCACCGGTAGGGTCCGGTAGGGCCGGTCAGCGCGGCACGGCGAACAGCGTGTCCGAGGGAACCTCCGGAATGGCTACGTCCTGCTGCCGGTCCGGGTCACCAGATTGATCACCAGCAGCAACCCGAGCGCGCCCAGGCACGCCACCCCGAAACTGGCCCAGTCCCAGCCGAAGTTCCAGGGGACGCCGGTCGCCCAGCGGTAGATGAACCCGGCCAGCACCGCGCCGAGGATGCCGGTGACCATATTCGTCAGGCAGCCCCGTCGCTTGTCGCGCAGCACCAGCGACGCCACCCAGCCGGCCAGTGCGCCGAAGAGGATCCAGGAAACCCAGCTCATGGCGCCCGCTCCACGCGCGTGTCCGGTTCATCGGTCTGATTCGCCACTTGTTTGGCCAAGGACGCCTTGAGCGTGGCGAGTGCGGCATGGGGAGGGTCTCCGCGGCCCACGGCGACCCCGATCAGGTAGCAGGTCAACGGGCCCGCGACCCTGGCCACACCGTGGGCGGCGTCACGGGTCACATCCAGCAGTTCGGTCCGAAGGTCGGCCGTGATCGAATCGGGTGGCAGACCGAGGTCGGTGGCCGCGCGCATGATCCAGTCGTCGAGAGTGCTCATGCCCTCGACGGTAGCGGCGACATGGTCGCCTGACATCGGGGACATCCCCGAGCCGCCGACGATCTCCGCCAGCACGATCCCGCCAGGACGATCCCTGCTGGCGCGGCCGGTGCGTCAGGCCGGCCGCCACCCCGCCGGTGCCCGTCGGGCCCCACCCCGCCGGTGCCCGTCGGGCCCCACCGGTGCCCGGCAACCGGACACGGCAACCCGAATGCGCCGGAGCCTCAGTGCGGGAGTGCGGCGGCGACCAACTGGGCCGCGGTGCTGCTGGCGACCGCGGCCGCCTCCGGATCGGCGTCGAGCGCGCCGCTGGCCAGCGCGCCGTCCAGCAGCAGCGACAGCGAGCGCGCCAACCGGGCGGGGTCCTCGACGCCCGCCTCGTGGGCCAGGTCCGTCATCCATGACAGCACCGCGCGTTTGTGCGCGACCGTCCGGTCGTGCACGGGCGTGCCTGCCGGGGCCTCGGCGGCGGCGTTGATGAAGCCACAGCCGCGGTAGCCGTTCCGGCGGCACGCGGTGTCGAGCGCGTCGAAAAGCCCGACGAGTTGATCGGCGGGGTTCGGCCCGGCAGCCTGCGCGGCGTCGTGCAACTGGCCACTCCACACCTTGTCGACGATGTCCAGGTGGGCGATGATCAACTCGTCCTTGGCCGGAAAGTGTTTGTAGAACGTCGCTTTCGCGACTCCGGACTCCGCGATGATGGTGTCCACGCCGACCGCGCGCAGCCCGCGGGCGTAAAAGAGGGCGGTCGCGGTTTCCAGGATCCGCTGCCGGGTAGGACTCGCCGTGGCACTCATGGAAACCTCCTGGCTCTTCATCGGCACTCGATCCTACAGACTGGTCTGTCTAGCGGGCACTAGTTCCGGGCCTGGACCCGCGGGTGACCAGCCCGGACTCCAAGAGCGATCGCACGGCCGCCATGTTCGCGACCAGCGTTGGATCCGACCATTCCGCGGCGTGCGCCGGGTGGTGGAATGTGGCTGTCGCGCGCAGGAACGCGCGTCCAGTCACGACGGGATCGACCGCGTCGAACTCCCCACGAGCGACGCCGTCCGCGACGATTGCCGCCACCTGCGCAGCGAGCGTCTGCACGTGCGCAGCGACGACCTCGCGGGATTCTGTGGTGATCTGGTAGAAGGTGGCGAACAACTCCGGTTGCTCGCGCGCCATCCGCTGCTTGGTGCCAGCGAGCTGGTCGAGCCACCTGCGCAGCCGTGGTAGCGCCGGGCCGTGCTCGGCAGCGATCAGTTCCAGCGGTCCGGACACCCGGGCCAGCCAGCGCTCGGCGACGGCGTCCCGTAGCGCCACCTTGCTGGTGAAGTGCCGGTAGACGCTGCCGTGGCTCACCCGCAAAGCCTTGGCCACGTCGACCACCGTGGCCTTGCCGGGTCCGTACCGGCTCAGGACATCCTCGGCCGCATCGAGAATCGCGTCGGGGGTCAGCACGCCGCCGTCGGCGATCACGCCCGTTCGCTGTCGAGCATCGCCATCTGGCGGGGGTCGTAGCGATCGCCGGCGATGGCATCTGTGGGCGCCGCTGCCTCGATCGCAGCCAGCTGCTCGTCGCTGAGCCGCAGGTCCCCGGCGGCCAGCGTTTCGTCGAGCCGGTCGCGGCGGCGGGCGCCCATCACCGGGACGATGTCCTGGCCGCGGGAGAGCACCCAGGCGATCGCCACTTGCGCGACGGTGCCGCCGGTGCTGTCCGCGATGGTGCGCAGCGCCTCGACGACGGCGAGGTTACGCTGCAGGTTCTCCCCGGTGAACCGGGGTAGGTTCGCGCGGAAATCTCTGCCCTGGCCGGCTTTCTGCGGGTTCTGGTCGGACCAATGACCGGACAGCAGCCCGCGCGAGAGCACACCGTAGGCGGTGATGCCGATCCCGAGTTCGCGCGCGGTGGCCAGGATGAGGTCCTCGATGCCGCGCGAGATCAGCGAATACTCGATCTGCAGGTCCGAGATCGGGTGCACGGCTTGCGCTCGGCGCAACGTGTCCGCCCCGACCTCGGAGAGGCCGATGTGCCGGATATAGCCCTGCTGTACCAGATCGGCCAGCGCGCCGATGGTGTCTTCGATCGGCACCGTGGGGTCCAACCGGGCGGGTCGGTAGATGTCGACATAGTCGGTGCCGAGCCGGCGCAGTGAGTACGCAAGGGAGTTTCTGACGGCGACCGGCCTTGTGTCGATGCCGATGAACGCGTGGTCCGGGCCGCGGAGGACGCCGAACTTGACGCTGATGACAACGTTCTCGCGGCGGCGGCCTCGCAGGGCGTCCCGGAGCAACATCTCGTTGTGCCCGGTGCCGTAGAAGTCGCCGGTGTCGAACAGGGTGACGCCACGTTCGAGCGCGGCGTCGATGGTCGCGATGCTCTCGGTCTCGTCGGCCGGGCCGTAGAGGTCCGACATGCCCATCAGCCCAAGGCCGATGGGGGCGACGGTCGGTCCGCTGAGGCCGAGTGAGCGATCTGCTTGGGAGATGGAAGTCATGCGAAGTACTGTACGAGCATGGACTGACAGATTTCAATAGTTGTCCGTCGGCCGCCTGCCGGGCTCGGAGTGTCCCGAGCGGCACGTCGGCTCTTGAGGCACCGTCGGTGAGCGTTGCGTCGAGGTGCCTTCTGGTCTAGCCTCTTTCGCTAGCAGACAAACCTGTCTGTCTATGGCCACTGACGGCTGAGGGGAACTCCATGAAGATCGGGGTCATCGGAACCGGATCCGTGGGAAGGACGATGGCTGCGCGGCTGGCCGAGCTCGGCCACAGCGTCACCGTGGGAACGCGTGACCCGGCGGTGACGACGGCGCGCACAGAGCCCGACGGCATGGGCAATCCGCCGTTCGCCACCTGGCACGCCGAGCACCCGGAGGTCACTCTCGCGACGTTCGAGCGGGCCGCACAGGACGGCGAGGTCGTGCTCAATGCGACCGGCGGCGCGGGTTCCTTACCGGCACTGACCGCGGCCGGCGCGGACAACCTACGTGGGAAGGTGCTGATCGACATCTCCAATCCACTGGATTTCTCGCAGGGTTTCCCGCCCTCCCTGTGGGTGAAGGACACCGATTCGCTGGGCGAGCAGATCCAGCGCGCCTTCCCCGAGGTGCGGGTGGTGAAATCGTTGAACACGATGGCGGCGACGTTGATGGCCGATCCGAAACAGTTGGCCGGCGGTGATCATTCGGTCTTCGTGTCCGGCAACGACGCCGACGCAAAGGCGACCGTCACCGCGCTGTTGGAGAGTCTGGGTCACACCGACGTGATCGATCTCGGTGACATCACGACCGCGCGCGGATCGGAAATGCTGCTGCCCATCTGGGTGCGGTTGATGGGTGCCCTCGGCACGCCGATCTTCAACTTCAAGATCGTTCGCTAAGCGGCCTCGGTCAACAGCCCGGGCACCGGGCTGACCGTCACCGGGCAACCCGACCACCACCTCGCGCGTCCCCGCATGGTGACCCCCGAAACGATGCCCCTTCGCCGTTACCCGGCCGGCTATACCCCTACGCAACCGCCAATGACGACCCCGCCTCCGGCTCGTCGACGGCGGAGCAGGCGTGGCATCGGGATCGCGGTGGCCGCGGCGGTCGTGGCTGCCGGAATCGGCTTCGCGCCGTGGATCCCTTCGCTGAACGGCGTGGGCGCGGCGTGGACCAGCTTCCTGCCATGGAGCGCGCTGCTGCTCGTGCTGCTCGGTGTCGTGGCCCTGATCCGCCGGACGTGGTGGGGCCTGGCGGCTGTCGTCGCGGCCTCGGTGGTCTGGTCAGCCGTGTTCATCCCGCAGTTGACCCCGACCGCAAGCGCCGGTCAGGTCACCGACCTGACCGTGGCCACCCAGAACATCGGCGCGGCCAACGCCAATCCGGTTGCCTCGGTGCGACAGCTGATGGCCACCGGTGCGGGGATGGTCGCCGTGCAGGAGCTGTCCGGCACCGCGGGTGAGGACGCCGCGGCCGCGCTGGACGGCCAGTACAAGTACAGCGAGCGCGTCGGGACCGTCGGATTGTGGTCGCAGTGGCCGCTCGGCACCGTGACGCCGCTGGAACTGGGTCTTGGTTGGTCGCGCGCTCTGCACGCGACGGTGTACCGCCCTGACGGCGACCTCTCGGTATACGTCGTGCACCTGCCGTCGGTCCGGCCTGGTGACACTGTCGCCCGCGACCAGGGGGCCAGCGAACTCGCTGCGCTGGTAGCCGCCGACACCGCGCAGCGCGTCATCGTCATGGGCGATCTGAACACCGCGTCCACCGATCCCGCACTGAGCTCGCTCACCGGCGAACTGGCCGACTCCCGGCAAAGCGTGGACGGCGGCTTCGGGTTCAGCTGGCCCGCCGGGTTCCCGATGACCCGGCCCGATCACGTGCTCAGCCGCGGCGTGACCGTGGTGTCAGATCAGGTGCTGGCCGCCGACGGCAGCGACCATCTGCCGGTGGTGGCGGGGTTCAGCATGTAGCTGTCGCCGGGTCAGCACGTGGTCGTCGCCGATCAGCCTGAGGGTTCGCGGTTCCGTGACGATCATCGTCCGGGGACCGTAGGCGGGTCGGGGTACGCGTCCGAGTCCCAACGGAGATCACCATGCGTGGCCGAGCCGAGTTGGGGTTCAGTTCGTCGGGATACTGATGCGATGGCCAACCGTGCGGTCGATCTGGCCGACAAGTTCACGCTGTTCTCCGAGCATTTCTCGCCGAAGGTGATCGCCCGGCTGAACGACTACGAGATCAAGCTCGTTCGGATCAATGGCGAGTTCGTGTGGCACACCCATCAGGACACAGACGAGCTCTTCCTGGTCATCGACGGCACCCTGACGATCCAGCTCCGGGACGGGGATGTGACGCTGCGGCCGGGGCAGCTTTTCGTGGTGCCTCGGGGCGTGGAGCACTGCCCGATTGCGGACGGCGAGGTGCAGGTGATGCTGATCGAGCCGGCCGGCGTGACGAACACCGGTGACGTCGGGGGTTCGCTGACTGCCCGGTACGACGACTCACTGCTGTAGGCCGGTCCGGAAGCTCGCTCGGCCACAGAGCCGTGCTGCCGGCCCGAGCGCGCGGGCCCGTCGGAGGGTCACTGCGGGAAGATCAATGAAGATCAATACTGAGAGCATCAGTGTTGATCAGTGCTGGTGGTGGACGGGCGAGAAGGTGTCGGATGGACTTCGCGACGCTGGCGGTGATCGCCTTGGTGGCGGTGTTGGGTCCGCTGCTGGCGCTGCCGCGAAGGACGCATCTGCCGGTCATCGTCGGGGAACTGCTGGCCGGGATCGTGCTCGGCCCGACGCTGCTTGGCTACTTGGACTCGACGGACCCGACGTTCAGCTTCC
>DASQFG010000017.1:0-4114 GCA_035633315.1 Nakamurella sp.
GCCTGCTCGCCGAGGCGGTGAATCTGCTGCACAGGCTGACCCCCGCGGGCGAGGATCCCGCACTGACCCGCTTCAAGGCCGAGTTCGGCGCCCGCTACGAGGACCGCGAGGTTCCCCTGATGGAGGCGCTCGACGAGGAGATGGGCGTGGGATTCGACCGCTCGTCCCATCCCGCCGCCGACGAGTCGCCGCTGCTGGCCGGACTCGACCTCGGCGGCATGCCGCCGAACCACGCCTTCACCGCGCGCGACGGCGAGCTGCTCGACCTGCTGATGCGGGCGCGCGACAGTGGTTCACGGACAATCGATCTCGACGCGGCCGCCATCACACGCCTCGCCGAGTCGACGCCATCGCCACTACCACGTGCGCTGTCGGTGCACGCCAGCCTGCTCGACGACGGGATCGAGATCCACGGAGTCCAAGGGCCCTCTGGCGCAGAACTTCTGGGACGGTTCTGCCACGGCGACGCCCGCCTGCACGACGCCGTCACCGAGCACCTGCGCGCCGAGGAGGCCCTTGCGCCCGACGTCGTGTTCGCCGAACTGATCCACCTGCCGGAGGGACGTGTCGGCAACGTACTGGCCCGACCCGTGCTGCGCGACTACGAGCTCGTGCTGCTGGGACGCTCGGGCGCACCCGCGGCGCGTCAGCTCGGCGTGGACGAACTGACCCTGCGACTCGACGGAGGGCGTCTGGTCCTCTACAGCCCGCGGCTCGGCGCGGAGGTTCGCCCGCGGCTGACCACCGCACACAACCCGGACTGGCGGGGCTTCGGGGTGTACCGGTTCCTGGCCGCGCTGCAGTCCGATGGTGTGGCGGGCGCGCTCGCGTGGAACTGGGGCGTGTTGTCGAGCGCGCCGACTCTGCCCCGCGTCACCGCCGGGAAGCTGGTGTTGGCGCGGGCCCGGTGGCGGCTCTCGGCTGCCGAGCTGGCCACCGTCACCGGAGCCGACGCGGCAGCCGGCTGGGCCGCGCTGACGCGGGAACGCGGACTGCCCGGCGAGTTTCTCATCGCCGATGGCGACAACCGGCTCCTGGTCGACACCACCAGCGCGGCGCTGATCGCGACGGCCGCCAAGGTGCTGCGCGGGCGGACGGAGGCGACCGTCGAGGAGGTGCTGCCGACGGGGATGGCCGTTGGGCCGCAGGGGCGTTTCGCCCACGAGCTCATCGTGCCGTTCATCCGCCGGACCGAACCCACCCCCGCGGTACGGCACTGGCAGGCGCCGCGGGTGCAACGGAGCTTCGCGCCGGGCAGCGAATGGTTGTACCTCAAGGTGCACACCGGGACCGCGTCGGCCGACCGCATCCTCACCGACGCCGTCGGACCCGTGATCACCCGGCTACGGGACGCGGGCGTGGTCGACCGCTGGTTCTTTCTGCGCTACGCCGACCCCGAGCATCATCTGCGACTTCGATTGCGCGGTGATCCGGACGTGTTGCGCAACAAAGCGTTACCCGTGTTGACCGACGCGTTGGCCCCCTCCCTCGTCGACGGGACGGTGTGGGGTGTCGCGCTCGACACCTACCACCGCGAGATCGAACGGTACGGCGGCGACGCAGGCATCGAGTTGGCCGAGCAGATCCACGCCGCCGACAGCGATGCCGTGCTCGCCGCGCTGAGCCTCCTCGACGACGATGACGCGGCCGACGTCCGGTGGAAGCTGTGCATGTACGCCACCGACAGACTGCTGGCGGACGCCGGCCTGGACCTCCACCAGCGGCGGGACTGGGCCCGCGGGGGCGCTGCCGGATACCGGTCCGAGTACCCCGGTGCCGTCAACCTCGACGCCGGCATCGGCGCCCGCTGGCGCATTGAGCGAACCGACGCCACCGCGCTTCTCGACGACACCGCCGACCACGCGTATGACGCTGCGCGCCAGGTGTTCCGGGAGCGGTCCATGCGAATCGCGCCGCTGCTCGCGGAGCTGGCGGAGCGGTCCCGTCGCGGGCTCCTGAGCCAGCCGATGCCGGAGCTGTTGCGCAGCATCGCGCACCTGCACGCCGTCCGGTTGCTGCGCTCCGCGGCGCGGACCCACGAACTCGTCATCCTCGGCTTCCTCGACCGCCACTACGCCAGCCAGATCGCCCGCGCACCCCGCGGCAACCCGAACGATCAGTCCCCGAAGAACTTCCACGAATCGTCGGGAAAAAGTGTCGGATCGGGGCGACCCCACGACTCCTACCTGTGAGCGCGGCCCAACGGGGGCGGCGACCACACAACAAGGAGTCATCATGAGCACCAACCGCGACAACAAGCTGGCCCTTCGCCGGCAGAGCATCCGCAACCTGACGCCCAGCGAGCTGAGCCTCGCCCACGGCGGCGAGGGCGGGAACGGCACCGGAACGGGTACGGGCACCGGAACGGGGACGGGTACCGGCACCGGCACGCGCACCCGGCACACCAAGACGCAGACCCCGCCGCCTCCGCCTCCGCCCACGGTCGTCAAGTTCTGGTGATCCCCGCCTGAATGCGGTACGCCACCGCCCCATGACACACCTGGTCATGGGGCGGTGGTCGTTGTGACGGTTCGTGACGGCCGGTTGGGCACCCGCCATCGCCCGACGCATCGCCGCCCTGTTCGGCCTCGAAACCGCCGGCGCCAGCCAGGCCGACACCCCGCAGCCCGGCACGTCGGTGCATCACCACCACCAGAGCCACCGGTAGTCGACCGGCCGCGTGCCAACTCACGTCGAACCCCCACACACCGCGTAACGTCGACACCTGAACGCAACTGATCGGGGGCGGATCCATGGACCTCGTACTCGGCCTGTCGCTGACGTCCGGGGCAGCCCGCTGGGTGCTCGTCGAGGGCAGCACGGGCGAGGGCGAGCCGATCGACCGCGGTGAGATCGACATTCCCGCGATCGAATCGCTCGACGCCGACCTCTTGCTTCACGCCGTGCTCAATCCCGACATCGTCGACGAATCCCGAATCCGGGTGGTGGGCGTCACCAGCACCAGGGAAGCCGAGCCTGCCGTGGCCGCCGTCGTGGACGCCCTCACGGTGCGCGGCCACCGCAACGTCGCGTCCGTCTCGGATGCCGCCGCAGTGGCAGCCCTGGCGAGCGGCATCGTCGCCATCACCGACTTCGACGACGTGGCCGTGTGCATCGTCGAACCGGACTCTGCATTCGTCGCTCTGGTCAACGGCGGGGAAGTGACCGTCGAGCACATCGACCGGCCGCCGGACCGCGCCGACGCGCTCGAGCTGACCAGCAGCGTGATCACCGTTCTCGACGGCCGGCGCGTCGATGCGATCTTCGTGATCGGCTCGGACGACGTCGACGTGATCGTGTCCTCATTCGAGGCCATCGCCGACGCGCCCGTGTTCTCGGCCACGGAGGCCGACTTGGCGCTCGCCCGCGGTGCGGCGCTCGCCGCCGCGCGGACCCTCGACATGTCCGTCCCAGGGGCCGAAGGACCGGTGCTCCGACCCACGTCCCGGGTCGGCGTGCTGACCGCCGTGCTCGCGGCGGCGGTGGTGACGTTCGTCGTCTCACTGTCGCTCGCGCTCGGCTTCAACCTGACCGGCGAGTCTGCCTCGCAACCCGAGAACGCCAGTGCCGCAGACGGACCCGCACTACCAGGAGTCCCGCGTCCCGTCGCCCGGCCACTCGTTGCGTTCCCCGACGCCAGCCGCGTCCTCGCGAAGACGATGATCGTGAAGGCGCCCCCGGCACCCGCACCCGTCGCCGAACAGGTGTACGCACCACCGCCCGCCGCCGCGCCGCCCGTGTTTCAGGCGCCGGCCCCGGTCTACGTGCCACCGCCCCCTCAGCCGCGCCTGCGGGACCGGATCATCGAGCGCATCCCGATCATCGGCCGCTTCCACGAACCGGGGCAGTAGCGGCCCTCAGGAGTGGGGCCCAGCCGCGTCACACGGCTGCGCATCCTCTGTTGATCCGCGCCGTTTGCGGTAGCGATGGTAGGCGTTGCCGCTGGCGATTCCGAGGGTGTCGCCGATCCTGGTCCATCCGACCCCCGCGTCGCGGGCGGCGTCGACCGCCGATCTGAGCTGCTCCTGGGAGATGGGCGTGTCGGCGTTCCGGACCTGCTGGGCTGCATCTTCCAGATGCTGTACGACGGCGTCGTGCTCGGCCGTCCATCTGT
>DASQFG010000018.1:0-6304 GCA_035633315.1 Nakamurella sp.
CCCACCCGGGCGGGCGACGACGACGATGCTCCCGTTCTGGTTCGGCACGATCGTCGGTCTGGGCGCCTGGATCTCGATCGCGGTCAATGTCATCGGGTCCACGACGATCCCCGGGGCGGTGTACGGGATCATCGTCGTCCAAGCCATCCTCTTCTTCAGCTTTGGGCTCAACCAGTGGCTGCAGTACCGCGGAGTTGGCAGGTGGACCGACTACGCCTACGGAGAGAAGATTTACCTGGTGCTCAGCCTGACGGCGAAGTCCCTGCTCGCCTGGCAGATCTTTGCCGTGTCGTTAGCGACCTGAACGGACGGCCCAGGGCCCGGGGCGAATACGACCTCAGGGTGTCACCGACCCCCGTGCGCATCCATCGGGTCGTGACCGAGAACGACAACGAGATCCAGCTGCCTGTCGGATCGTGAGTCATGCCGGACCAGGCGCGCCGTTCACGGGCGACCTATCCCCTGCATCGCGGTGAAGATGGTCATGCCGGTGAGGGACACCCGGCGTCGCGGCAGCAGGTCGGCGATGCACCCGCCGAGCAGCAAGCAGGCCGCCGCCGAGAGCAACAGGTAGGCGGTGATGAGCCACTGCAGGTCGGAGCCGCCGAGGTGCAGCGAGTCGCCGATGGCCGGGGTTCCGCACCGCCAGGTACAGCACCTTCAGGACCGATTGCGCGTGGGGTACTGCCCGCGGTTCCGGGTCACCGTCGGCGGCACTCGTGGTCGAGGTGGCGGTGTGCGGGCGGGTCGAGGACGAGGTACGCCTGGTTCTGGTGGCGGCCGCGTGTCATCGCGACGTAGAACGGGGGCGACCGGAATACGTTCGAAAGGGCCCATCAGGCGTCGTCTCTGGTCCCGTAGATGCGCTGGCGCGGTCACATCTTCGGTCAGCGGTCGGTGGGTTGGTCGCATCGAGCTAGTCGATTTTGGGGCTCTTGGCAGCGCAAGTGCGAAGCAAGCACGTACGTCGGGTGGCTGTCGCGATTGTGACGGCCGTGGTCGTGCGCCGAGTCGTTCGAGGATCAGTGTGGCCAGACTGCTTCTTGCACGTCCTACAGCCCCTACCTACCGGACCGTTTGCCAAAGACCACGCGCGGCAGCACATGTACAGGGTTACAGGCCACGTGGCCCCTTTCGAACGTATTCCGGTCGCCCCCCTCGAGGATCCCTCGTGTGTGAAGCGGTACACGGATCGGCCGAAAACGGCCTACGAGCATGCGTGAGAGATCCGCGCCGCCTACGGGTTTCGGGCGTTCGAGGACGCGCTGGTGGGTGAGGAGTTCCGGCGATTCCTCGACGGGCGGGCCTGGACGCACGCTGAGGGGCCGGCCGCGTTGTTCGAGCAGGCGGTGGGTTGGCTGCGCCGCCATCGGGTGCTACTACCGGGTGTCACGGTGCTCACGAGGCTGGTCAACACGGTGCGCGATGCTGCCGCGGATCGGCTGCACGCCCGGCTGGCCGCGGCTGTCGAAGAGCTCGATCCGATGTTGCCGGTCGGCGTCGCGCGTCGTTGCGGGTGCCCGACGGTTCCCGGTTTTCGGAGTTGGAGCAGTGGCGTCGCGCCCCGACGCGGGTGTCCGGGCGGGGTCTGGTCAAGGCGTTGGATCGGTCGGCGGATCTGGCGGGGCTGCGGGTGCGGGAGGTCGATTGTTCGGCCGTGCCGGCCAACCGGATGACGGCGCTGGCCCGCTATGGACTGGCGAGCTCGGCCACCGCGCTGCTTAGGTTTGGCCGAACCGCGGCAGACTGCGACGCTGCTGGCGATGACCAGGCAACTTGACGCGGCAGCGATCGACGACGCGTGGACCTGTTCGCGCTGTTGATGGCGACCCGGCTGATCAACCCGTCCCGGGACGCTCGCGGTGGCCCACCGGGCGCTGCTCGACGCGTTGGACGGCGCGGACGCCGAGGGCCGACTGGATGTCGGCGCGGTGTGGGCTGCGCTGGAGAAGATCGCCCCACGTACCCAGCTGGCCGCTGCGGCTGCGCAGGTGGAAGAGCCGGAAACAAACGAGCGGGCGAACATCGTCGAGGTTGCGCAGGCCCGGCCCATCATCGAGGTTGCGGTGTCACCCTCGATCACCTCGCGGACGAACGCCAGCAACGCCTCAAGCTGCGGCCACTGGGTCACCTTGCCCGACGCCACACGTCGACGAATGTGCGGTCCAGGATCCTCCCCCACGCGTGTGCCGGGCCGGTCTGACCCGCTGACTGGTGACACTCAAGATCATCGCTAGCGCCAACGGCTGAACGGATCCTCCTCAACCCCCGTGTCCGGCCGACCACCGTGAAGACCGCGCCGATCGACGCGCCCACGCCACCGGCAACGCGCTCGACGACGCGACGAAAAAGGCTGCGCGGCAAACGGATCGACCTCCGGTCGGCTCGGCGACGGCGCTCTACGCCGGCCACCGGGTGACACATCTGTCATCCGTCTACTACCCGGCCGGAGGCCGGTGACACAACACGGCGGGGTCCCCGTGCCACACATCAGCGGCGGCGCCGGAGCACAACGAACAGGGCGAACAGGGCCGCCAGAACGAGTGCTCCCGCAGCCGCCAGGCCGTATCGCCGAACGGGTACCTGCGCCGACAAGGTCGACGCCAGAACGGGTACCGACCCGAACTGGACCGCGGGACTGCCGGTGGTGACCCGGCCGAGGACGGACCCGGCGCCCTCACCGAGCCGGACGATCATGCCGCCCGGCCCGGTGACGTCGATGGTGATGCCGGCCTGCGTCAACACATCAGCGGCACGACCGAGGGCACGCGGCCCGCTGACCCGGCCCACACCGGACGGCAGTGCTGCCCGGTTGATCGTCGACCAGAACTGCAGTGGGCTGTCGGTGTGCAGCACCAATGCTGTGCCGTCCCCGACAAGATGGGCTCGCTGCCCATCGGTTTCGATCCGGAGATCAGCCAGTACCGCCACCGCCGTCCGAACCGTCATGCGGCGCCGGCGCCCTCCGCGGTCGTGATCCGCAGCGTGCCATTCAGCCGCCACGTCGCCCGTGGTGCTTCCCGGCCGGTTTCCCTGGGGACCTCGATGTGCATGTCGACGAATTCGTAGTTGATCGCCGCACCACGCTCCGTCAGATACGACCACAGTTCACGGGCGAGATCAGCGAAGCTCGACTGCTGTTGCGGCACGGAACGAAGCTCGGTCACGGTTGCACTCCTTCAGTGGTCCAGTCGGCCCCGGGCAGTGTGCTGGAGACTCGGACAGACCAGGTACCGCTAAACAAGGCCGGCTGGATGCGAATGCGACGCTATCCGGATACGGCAATCCGGTTCGACGCAGGTGAAACCGCTACTTCGGGGCGGGCGCTGCCGCCGCTTTACGCGGACGACCGCGGCGCGCCGGTGGTGGTGGCGGGTCGGCAGTCTCGACGGCGGCGTTGGTGAGGTCGACCGAGTCCAGGGCGGCGCCGATCAACGCTGACTTACCGATCCCGCGGGTGGCGCTGGTTGACGGGAACCGCCATCAGATCGACCGCATCCAGTTGGGCGGTGAACTCGGCGGAGGTGACCGACCCTGTTCGGTGTGTAGTCGTCCCCAGAAAGCCAGGCTACGACTGGCAGTACCTACCCCTCCGACCCGGTCTCGTCGGCGACGCGATGTCCGCAGCCGTGACGGACACAGAGCGTCAACCCCTCGAGCGGCACGCTCACCTTCACCACCCACCTCGAACATGGGTCCCTGGATAGGCAGAGTGGATCGGCACGCACACGCCGCCACGCCGTCGGGCCGTTCCTGCTGAGCGCTGTGCCATCAGTAGTCCGGGCTGATCGCCAGCCGTGTCACTGCGCGCGCCCGGTCATCCGGCTACCGGGGCGGAGATGTCTGTGTACATCCCGGACAGGATGCGGGCCATCGCCTGGATGGTGTGGCGGTCCCGAACCAGCTGCCTGGCCCGCTCGCCCCGCCCCGCCGCGCCAGGATCGGCGGCCAGATCCAGGGCCTGCGTCATCCCCGCGGCAACCGCGCGCGGCGACCTGGTGTCGACCAGAAATCCGGTGACACCCTCGTCGACGTAGGTCGCCGGTCCACCCGCGTCCGGGCCGACCACCACCAGCCCCGCGGCCAGCGCCTCGATCAGCGCCAACCCGAATTCCTCCTTCAGGCTGCCGCAGACATAGACGCCGGCCCGGGCGATCGCGGCACCCAGCCCGGTCTGCGCGGCCGCCATCCACCGTGCCACCACGCTGTTGGGCCGGTGGCCAGCGAGTACCAGACCACTTGCAGCGTCGGGGTGCTGGGCCATCACGACGTCGATCGCGTCGAGCTGGCCGCGCTCGGCGCCGCTGGGGTGGTGCAGGTCGCCGCCGACGATCACCAGGTTGCAGCGTCGCCACAGATCGGGATCGGCGGCCCACCCCTCCACCACCGTGGCCATCCCCTTGACGCGGTCCAGCCGGCCCACACTGAGCGCGAGCGGCAGCCCTTGACGCCCGGCAGGCCGGCCGGCGATCAGATCCCGCAACTCGGCGAGCGCGGGCGGCAACTGGCCCGTGATCGCCGCAACGTGAACCGTCGGCGGAGGCCGGCCGACACCCGACACGAGCTCTGCTTCGGCCCGCGCCGCCTCGCTGACGGCCAGGTCGATGCCCTCGGGCACGACGGTGTACCGATGCGGCTCGGCATCGACGTCGACGCCCAGCAGGTCCCGCAGCTGATCACGCAACTGCGGCCGGGGGAACAACGCGCACCGATACGCCGCGGCGGCCAGCCGGCGCACCAGCCCGGTGCGGAACCAGTAGTGCTCCTTCTCGTCCACCGCCCCGAAGTTGTTGCGGGACAACGCCCCCGTCATGTCCAGCGCGTGGATCACGGCGTGCGGATCAGGCGCCAGGGTGAAGACCGTGGGGATACCCAGCCGGGTCGCCGCCGCGGACGCCGCCATACTGCCGACGTCGGCCATCCGCAGGTGCAGCACATCGACCCGGCCGTGCGCGGTGAGCGCGCGCCGGATGCCCCGCTCGGCTGCCACGTTGACCGGCCAGGCGCGGGCGGCGGCGACCGGTTCGGTCAGCAACGGGATCGGGGTCAGCAGGTGGCCGGCGGAGTCGTCGGACAGGCCGGCGGCCGCCGCGGCGGCGCTGCCACGCGACATCGTCAGCACCCGATGCACTCCGGATTCGGCCGCCAGCGCATCGCCGAGGCGGACCAGCATGGTGGCGACGCCCCCGTTGTCGCCGGCGCCGGCCCTGCTGAGTTCACGATCGAGGTCGGCGTGCAGGAAGAGTTGGCCGATCGACAGGCCCGCGCCGGAGTCCCCGGCGGTGTCGGACCGCTCGGCGAGGTCGAAAGCTGCCAGCGTGGCAACCGCGCCGAGCTCACCGTCGGTGGCCGCCAGCTTGCCGATCAGCTCGAGCACGTCGGCGGCACGCTCGCCGCGATCGCCGAGCGCGGCGACTGCGGCCCGCCGGGCGGCGTCGGATTCGTCGGGTGCCGCGGCAACCCGCAGGATCGCCCGCCGCGCGACCGCCCCTGGCACGAGTCCCATCGTCTCGACCAGCCGGGCGCGCGCGTCGGGCGACTCCTGCGCCAGCAGCGCGCCCTCCACGGCCAGCGCGACGTGGTCGGGCAAGGAGTGTGCCCAGCGCCGCAGCGTGCGCTGATTGATGACGGTGACAAACCCGCCCTCCGCCACTCCGGCGACCAGTCGTCCGACGGCATCCAGCCGCGGCACCCTGGTACCGAGCGCCCAGGCGGCATGTTCGCGCAGGTAGGTCCGCGGGTCCGACAACAACTCGGACAGCTCGACGGCGGCGCGATCGTCGAACACGGCGCCCAGCGCGTGCACCGCCGCGATGGCGGTGACCTGGTCGTCGTCACGAATCGCCCGGGCCAGCATCAGCGCCGCGTGCGGTCCCCCGTCGTTACCGGCCGCGACCACCAGGTCGTCCGTGGCGCGCAGGGCGTCAAGGATGAACGGCGCCTCTCGCACCTTTGCGAGCGCAGATTGCAGGGCCATGAGTGACTCGTTTCGGCAAATGCGGGGCTGTTCGCGCAGTCACGTCCCGCCGACGAGGTCTCAGGGCACCTCAAGGTCGTGACATCTGATCTTAACGCTGTGCCTACGGCCCTCCGGCGGGCCTGTCGTCCCAGGCTCTCGGGCACGTACAGCCGCCAGTCCAACGGTGCGGACGCGGCGTCGGTGACGGCGTGCACGCTGACCGCGACCTGGCAGTTGCCGATCTTGCCCAAAGTCCCGGAGTACTGCCGGGCCACGCACGCCGACACGGTCACTTCCTTGGCCTGGCCGGTGTCGTCGATGACCCACGCCTGCGGATCGATCACC
>DASQFG010000019.1:0-2159 GCA_035633315.1 Nakamurella sp.
AGGGTGAACGGATCCCACCAGTCCTCGAAGCTCGCGAAGCCGACGCGGACTGTCAGCACGGTGGACTCCACGTCGTGCAACCCGGCCTTCCCGAACAGCTCCGCCAGGTGACCCTCCCGTGTTCCGGCCAGCGATGCTTCCCCATTCGCGTCCGGGTCCAGCGCTTGCACGGCCCGCCAGAACACCGACAGTGGGCCGGCGCCGGTGCCGTGGTCCCAGACACATGCAGCGACCAGCCCGCCGCTGCGGGTGACGCGCGCCATCTCCGCCAGGCCGGCGACGGGATCGGTCATGAAATGCACGACCAATTGAGCGACCGCGCAGTCGAACCGGCCGTCGGCGAACGGCAGCCGTTCCGCGGCCGCGCGGTGCACGTCGATCCCGGGAACGCGCTCGCGGACTGCCGTCACGAATGATTCGGACGGATCGACGGCGGAGACGGCGGCCGTGCCCAGGCGTCGGACCAACTCCCGGGTCAGGGCGCCGGGTCCGCAGCCGACATCCAGCACGCGGTCGCCGGCCCGAAGGCCCAGCAGCGCAACGAATTCGGCGGCCAATGGTTCGGAGTAGCGGCCCATGAAGCGGGAGTACGCGTCCGCGCTGACATCGAAACTCACTTCGCCAAATTAGCCCTCGACCGGAGCCTGGTGAAGATCCACGCAGCTGTCGATGCGTCGGAGGACCATCCGAGCGGTTGTCATCCTGAAGTGCTTGCGACGCTGTGGCGCGCCGCTGTCGCGTGGCCGTGTGGCGCCGGGTGACCCTGCCCGATCGCTCCGCGGCGGCGCGGTCCATGCTGGACGGCATGCCATCCACAGCCGCGAGAACAGGCCGACGGATCTGATGTCGACGTCAGCGATTGACCAGACCGACTCGATCGTGGAACACATCCTTCGCACCTACGACACGATCACCGTGGTCGGTGCCAGCAACGCCGCTCACAAGGCGGCACACTATGTGCCCGATCACATGCAGTCGCACGGCTGGCGGATCATCCCGGTCAATCCCACCGCGACTCAGATCCTCGGTGAAACGGTGTTTCCGACCCTCGCCGACGTCCCCGAACAACTGGGTCTGGTCGACGTCTTCCGGCCGTCCGAGTCCACGCCGGACATCGCGCGGCAGGCCGTCGCGGCCGGGGCGAGCGCGCTGTGGCTGCAGCTGGGCATCGCCTCCGCCGAGGCCCGCGACATCGCCCAGGAGGCGGGCCTGCTCTACGTCGAGAACCGGTGCCTGATCATCGAGCAACGCCGACTGCGCCTGGACGCTCCTACGAGCTGACCAGTCAGCCCAGTCGCGGTTGATTCGGCTGTCTCGCAACCGTTACCGTCCGAGTCGACCTCGACGTCCTGGCCGACCCGCCGCCGACCACCTTCGCCCGGCGCTCATAGAGGCGTATATCGTCGTGACCTTCAGGTGTCCCGCGAGCACACTCGCCACGATATTCACCGGAGGCACGATGGCGGATCCCGTGCAGGACGGAACACGGATGAACTCGCTGATCCACCGGGCCGTTCGGCGTGACCTGGACGATTTCGCCAGGGCTCTCGACGGTTTGCCCGCCGGTGATCATGAGCGAGTGGCCGCGCTCGCCGCCCGGTTCCAGTGGTTCGACACCCTGCTGACCCACCACCACGAGGGTGAGGAGGAGATCCTCTGGCCGGTGCTGCGGACCTCGCCACCGACCACCGAGGAAGTCGGCGAGTTGACCGACGAACACGAGCGCATCGTGGCCGCGCTCTCCACGGCCCGGGCAGCGTTCAGGGCCTTCGGCGCCAGTGCGACGGCCGCGGATGCGGCGTCCGCGGCATCCGCGGTCAGGGAACTCCACGCGGCAGCGACAGAGCATTTCACGCATGAGGAGAGCGAGATCGTCGAGCTCTGCTCGCGGGCCGATCCGGTCGCGCTGAAGGCGGCCTTCAAGAAGCTCGGTCGAAGATCAGGTCTGCGCGAGGGCCTGTGGTTCATGCAGTGGGTGTCCGATGGTGCATCAGCGGACGACAGGGCCTTTCTCAGGACGGTGATCCCGCCGCCGGTGCACTGGATCTCGAAGACGGTCGTCGGACGCAGCTACACCACATCGACTGCGCCGATTCGGGTGTCGTCCTGAGCGCCCGCTCGAGGCGGATGAACCGGGCGCGGTCCCCTGCTGTGGCCGT
>DASQFG010000020.1:0-4096 GCA_035633315.1 Nakamurella sp.
TTCCCGCACCACGGCCACCACGTGCTGCGCCAGATCGGGCGGGATGACATCCAGCGGACCGGACATCCGCACCGTCGTCCGCAGCGGGGCGTCCGCGGTCAGCTCGTTGATCACGTCGTGCAGCGTGGCGCGCAGGTGAGGTGTCTCCGACGGCCCGGCCTGCAGGTCGAAGATCGCCGTGCGGATCTCCTGGATGACCTCGTGCAGCTGGTCCAGGTGTTCGGTCAGCCGGGCAGCCAGTACCGGGGATTTCGCCCGCCGATGCGTACCCTGCATCGACAGGCCGATGGCGAACAGCCGCTGGATCACGTGATCGTGCAGGTCACGGGCGATCCGGTCACGGTCGGCCAGCACCTCGAGCTCACGCCGGGCCATCTGACTCTCAGCCCGCTGCAACGCCAGTGCGGCCTGATCGGCGAAGGTGGACACCAGCTGCAGTTCGTGCTCGTCGAAAGGAGCAGAGCCGGCCGTGCGCACCGTCAGCAGCACCCCGGCAATCGACTCGTCGTTACCCAGCGGCAACGCCAGCGCCGGACCGAATTGCTCGGCGATGCCGAAGGCCAGCCTCGACACGTTCCGCGGCACGTGGTCGACGTACACCGATCCAGTGGTCGACCCCTCGATCGGAATGGTGGTGCCGTTGATCGCCTCAGCGCCGGAACCGACGCACATCGCGACGGTCAGCTCCGAGATGTCCTCCAGCGCGGCGTCGGGATCATCAGGCAGGGCCACCAGCGTGTAGTCCGCACCGGTCAGTTCCAGCGCCCGGCTGGCGATCAGGTGCAGTGCCTCATCGGGGTCGCTGCCACCCAGCAGCTTCGCCGTCACCTCGCCGGTGGCCTCCAGCCACAGCTGGCGACGCCGGGCCTCCTCGTACAACCGGGCGTTGTCGATCGCGATACCGGCGGCACTGGCCAGCGCGTGCACGACGATCTCGTCGTCGTCGGTGAATCCGGACCCGGTGTTCTTCTCGGTCAGGTACAGGCGCCCGAACACCTCACCGCGAGCCCGTACCGGCACGCCGAGGAAGGTGCTCATCGGCGGATGGTTGCGCGGGAAACCCACGGACTGCGGATGCTGGGACAGGTCTTCCAGCCGCAGCGGCTTGTTGTCTTCGATGACCACGCCGAGCACGCCGTGACCCGTGGGCAGCGGACCGATCCGCTCCCTGGTCTCGTCGTCGATCCCCACATAGACGAACTGGCTGAGCATCCCGCCCTCGCCGAGCACCCCGAGCGCGCCGTATCGGGCATCGACCAGATCGATCGCCGCCTGCACGATCTGACGCAGCGTCGCGTCCAGATCGAGACCGGAGGACACCGCCATGACAGCGTCGAGCAGGGCGTCCATCCGGTCGCGGGTGCTACCCACGATGTCCTCGATGCGCTCCTGGACCTCGGTCAGCAGTTCGCGCAGCCTGGTTTGCGACAGTGTCTCGCCGACGCTCTGCCGCTCGGCCCGCCACACGGCGGAACGCCCGGCATCGGTCCGGCCGATGTTGGTCACGGGTCCAGAGTTACCCTGTCCGGCTCGTCACGTCCAGCGACGGGCCGATTTCACTCCGCGCTGACCGACTATTGACGCACAGTCGACTACGCGTCGGCTTCCCGACGCGATGGCCGAACTTGGCCGCCGCACCCGGGACCTTCGCCCCTGTTATCCCCATTTGCCGCTCGCGCACAGTGATGACAGGAACGACAGCACGGATCCACAGCAGGGCCGAGGAGCTGAACCGACGCCTGCGCCGACACCAGCACCTGCACCCACGTGAAACACACTGACACGTACGGACCCGTCAAGCAGCGGGGGGGTCCCCAGAGGGAAGCGGTCGCATGAACAGCGACGTCATGCCCGTTGGCCACCTGACGCGGGATCAGGTGCAAACGGTCATGAGGGCGTGTGCGGTTGCCCCGCCGGTCCGGAACAAGCGGCCATGGCGTCTGATCTGCACGCCGACCGCGCTCGAGTTGCGCGCCGAGTTGCCGATCGCCGAGACCTCCATCAACGGTCCAGCGAACAGTCCAGCCCAGAGTCCCGCCGACAGTTCCGCCGAGCCCGACCACCGCGAACTGCTGCTCTCCTGTGGGGCGGCGCTGCTCAACGTTCGCGCCACCATCAGGGTGCTCGGTGTCCATCCGGCCGTCCGGTTGATGCCGGATGAGGATCAGCCGGATCTGCTCGCCGTGGTGCATCCGCAGGCGGGCTTCGCGGCGGCTCCCGCCGACGTGGCGCTTGCCGAGGCGATCGCCCAGCGCCGCACGTCCCGCCCGCTGACCGGAGGCATCCCGGTGCCGATGATCAACCGGCTCCGGCAGGCCGCCAGGGTCGAGCAGACCTGGCTGGCCATCCTGCCGCCCGATCAGCTGGGGTCCGTCCAGCTGGGGCACCTCGACAGTGATGTCGACGGGCATGGTGGGCGCGACCGGACCGCGGTCGACGGCCGGGGCGCCGACGGCCGGCGACCGGGAGCTCGTCCGAACCGGCTGGTGGCGGTGATCGGCTCGTTCCACGACGCACCGCTGGCCTGGCTGCAGTCCGGTCAGGGTATGCAGCGTGTGCTGCTCACCGCCGACGCAGCGGGTCTGACGACATCGTTGCTGTCCCACGTGGTCCGCGCGGCACGGACGCGGGGGCAGCTGCGCCAGTTGATCGGCGGCGGGGTGTGGCCGCAGGCGGTGGTGCGCCTGGAGAGCCCCGCTCAGTTGCCCGCTCCGCGGTCCCGCTCGGCGGCCGTCCCGCACGAGACAGTGCACCGCTCGGTCAATCGCTGAGCAGGTCCCGCTGCATGACCCACCCGGTGACTGCTCGGGGGCCTACTGCTCGGGGCGGTGATGGTCCTTCTCGTGCAGCTTGGTGGCCAGCACGGCGATCTGGGTGCGGCGGGCCATGCCGAGTTTGGCCAGCACATTGGAGACGTAGTTCTTGACGGTCTTCTCGGCCAGGAACATCCGCTCGCCGATCTGCCGGTTGGTCAGGCCCTCGCCGATCAGATCGAGCACCACCCGTTCCTGCTCGGTGAGCTCGGACAGCGGACCGGGTTTTGCCTCGCCCGCCCGGATCCGGCCCATCAGCGCGGCCGCGGCCCTGTTGTCCAGCAGCGAGCGTCCCGACGCCACCGTCCGTACGGCGGACACCAGATCCAATCCCCTGATGTCCTTGATCACGTAACCACCCGCGCCGGCCAGGATGGCGTCCATCATCGCTTCCTCGTCGGTGTACGAGGTCAGCATCAAGCAGTTCAGCTCGGGCATGATCGACCGCAGTTCGCGGCACAGCTCAACCCCGTTGCCGTCCGGAAGCCGCATGTCCAGCACCGCGACATCCGGCTTCATCGAGGGCACCCGTGCCAGCGCCTCCGCCACCGTCGACGCCTGGCCGACGACCTGCAGATCGTCCTGCTCGTCCAGCAGATCGGCCACTCCTCGCCGCACCACTTCGTGGTCGTCGACCAGGAACACCTTCAGCACGGTCCACCTCCCTGCGCCGCAGACCCGATCGGTCCACCGGACATTCGGGTCAGGCTACGACGAAGATCGGCCGGGAGTCACGCCGACCGTCCGCGACACGACTCCGCTCGAGGCGCACAGGGGCCGGCGTGGGCCTTTTCGCGCCGCTTGCCCGGGCTTTCGGCCGCCGATTGCCGTCACTCGCTCCCGGCGCGGAGGGATTTCCGCGCAGTGATCGGGGACGCCGTGCCCTGCCGCGCTCGCGCGTTCCGGGCGATCCTTCACTCAAGAGGCCTCGGGGCAGGAGGTCTGGCGAGCCGGGGAAGGGGTTCGGGATGTTCATACTCATGCGGGACGGAGCGAGCGCCGCGTACGACGACCTGAACGAGGTACTGCGCCTGGCGCTGTACGACGATCCGGTCTACGTCCACACCAGGGGCTGGATGCTGGTCGGCGATTTGCGCTGGAACATGATGGCCGGCGAGGCGGACCGTCGGCCGCCGCACGCCACCAGGTCCTGAGACACCAGGTCCTGAGACACCAGGTCCTGAGACACCAGGTCCTGAGAGGTCCTGAGAGGTCCTGAGACAACAGGTCCTGAAACGTCTGCTCATTTCCGGGCTGGCCTTGTCTGATTCGCCACCTTCCCC
>DASQFG010000021.1:0-1866 GCA_035633315.1 Nakamurella sp.
TCGACGACGACCTCGACGCGGTCTACTTCACCTTCGGGGTGCGTTCGCTGGACGGGATGGACCGGTTGCCGCGGCGGTCCTCCTTGCAACGCCTGGTCCTCGACCGGATCGAGTCCGGCGGCAGGTGGACTCGGGTGCGTGGCTACCGCCCGCTGCCCGGCGCTGCAATGCTCAGCCGAACAGCCAGTGCACCATGACCTCGGTGGTCAGTTGGGTGTCGCCGGTGGCCACCGGCATGGCCTCCGCGGCCGCGGCGCGCAGGGCCATCATCGGGCGCGGGCCGCCGCCGCTGGGGCGCTCATCGATCCACTGCACCTCGCCGAGAGTCCGCCCGGCCAGCGTGGCGAAATGTTGCGCCTTCTCGGTGGCGTCGGCGAAGGCGGCCTCCCGCGCGGCGGCCAGCGCCTCCTGCGGGTGACCCGCGGTCAGCGTCAGGCCGTCGATCCGCACACCCTCGCCGCCCAACGTGGCCACATCGGTCAGCAGTCGTTCGATCCCGGGCAGTCCCTCCAGCAGGACCGTCAATCGCTGCCCGGCCTGGTAACCGAGCAGCAGCTGGCGGCCGTTCTGGTATTCCGTTCTGGGCCCCAACGTGAGGTCGGAGGTGCGCACCGACCGGGAACTGACCCCGCCGTCGGCCAGGATCGACAGCACCCGGGTCGCCGTTCCGGCGGCCGCGGTGAACGCCTCGCCGGGAGCGGCCCTGACCACCTCGACACCCAACGAGATCGACACCTGGTCGACCGGCGCGGCCGCGGTGCCCGAGCCGATGACGGTGATGCCCGCGGGCCGGCGTTTCCTCTCAGTCATCAGGCCAGTCTGCCCGCGATCAGGGAAGTTCGTCCGGCAGCCCGAACAATGCGAACAGCCTGGGCTCGACGTAATGGGTGAACCGGCTGATCCGGCCGTCGGAAATGTCGATGACCTGCAACGAGAACGGCCGGTGTCCATCGGGACTCGCCCGGTACTGAGCGAAACCGGCGCGCCCGTTGACCCTGATCGGCACGAGCACCGATCCCTCGCAGGCGCTGCCGGGACCGAGCAGCCAGCGACCGATGTCGTCCCGCCCCCGCAGCCACATCGGGTACGGCGGCATCGACTGGGTGGCGTCCTCGTGCAGCAACGAGACGAGCGAGGCGATGTCGTAGCGCTGGAAGGCGTCCACATAGCGATCGAGCAGGATCTGCTCGGCCTCGCCGACCGGGTCGGAGGGGTCGTCGTCGAGGTCGCGGGCGGCCATCGTCGCCCTGGCCCGCTGCAGCGCGCTGTTGACCGCGGGAACGCTGGTGTCGAGCAGTTCGGCGACCTCGCTGGCCTCCCACCGCAACACCTCGCGCAGGATCAGCACCGCCCGCTGCCGCGCCGGAAGGTGCTGCAACGCGGCCACGAAGGCGAGCCGGACGGACTCCCTGGCAACCGCGACCTCCGCCGGGTCCCCGCCCGCCGGGATCACCCGCCCGTCGGGCATCGGATCCACCCAGCTGCCGTCGGCGGCCGGGGCGCCGACCGAGTCGGCGACGGGCGCGGAGGCGGGGCCCATGTCCATCGGCAGCGCCCGCCGCTTCCGGCCGTTCAGCATGTCGATGCTGACGTTCGTGGCGATCCGGTACAGCCAGGAGCGCAGGCTGGAGCGTCCTTCGAATCGGCTCGCACCGCGCCACGCCCGCACCAGCGTCTCCTGCACCGCGTCCTCGGCCTCGAACGCGGACCCGAGCATCCGGTAGCAATAGCCGGTCAGCTCGGCGCGGTACTCCTCGAGATCGGAAGATCCAGGCGCAACAGTGATGTCGGTGGCGGTTTCGGTGGCGAGATCGGTCATCCGGGCGTCATCCTCCGTCTGCGGTGGGCATTACAGGATGTGGGCAC
>DASQFG010000022.1:0-7771 GCA_035633315.1 Nakamurella sp.
GTGGCCGGCCGACCGGACGGCAGCGGCCGGCGCACCTACGGCCGGTACCGCGCCGAGGTGTTCGCCGCCGGTCTCGCGGTGCTGCTGATGGTCGGCGTCGGGGTGTTCATCGTCGTGGAGGCCATCGACCGGATCAGCACCGATCCGCAGGTGGCGTCCACCCCGATGCTCGTCGTGGGGTTGATCGGCCTGGCGGTCAACGGGGTCGGGCTGATCCTGTTGAAGGCGGGCTCGCGCGAGTCGATCAACATCCGCGGCGCCTACCTCGAGGTGCTCGGGGACGCCGCCGGTTCCGTCGGCGTGCTGATCGCGGCACTGCTGATCAGGTGGACCGGCTCGTCGATCTGGGACGTCGTCGTCGCCCTGATCATCGGGGTGTTCGTGCTGGTCCGAGCGGTCGGACTGGGCCGCGCGGTGCTCCGGGTGCTCGGACAGCACACGCCGGAGGGCATCGACCCGGTCGCCGTGGAGGCGGACCTGGCCGCGGTGCCCGGCGTCATCGAGGTGCACGACCTGCACCTGTGGGCGCTGACGTCCGGGATGAACGTGGCGACCGCCCATCTGGTCTGCGCGACGGAGACCGACAACCACGCGGTGCTGGACGCCGCCAGCGAGGTGCTGGGCAGGGTGCACCGGATCGATCACGCGACGTTGCAGGTCGAACCGGCCGATCACAGCGCCTGCGGCGAAACCGGCTGGTAGCCCCCGGTGCAGACCGGCCGCGGCCGGTCTGCACCGGCGCGCTGTCGCGGCGGGTTCAGGCGTTCTTGTCGCGAGGCCGACCGGTCCGGGATACCGCGCTCGACGGGTCGGGATTGGCGAGGTTCGCCTTGATCACCACGATCTTGTCGCCGGGCTGGAAGACCTTGACCCCACCCGAGTCGAACCGGTGCGAGACCCCGTTGCGGATCACCGTGAGCACGATCTCGCCACGCGCGCTCAGCCGGGAGGGGGCGAGCCCGACGTCCTCCGGCCGGACTTCCCGCTCGGAGATCTGCAGCCCGGCGACCGGTTCGAGCAGGTCCTCGATGAGTTCGCCGGCGTTCGGCGCGATGATCGACAGGCCGAGCAGCCGGCCCGCCGATTCCGCGGTGGGAATGACCACATCGGCGCCGCCCTGCCGTAACACCCCGATGTTCTGCTCCTCCCTGGCCGCGGCGGCGATCGTCGCGGTCGGGGCGAGCCGACGGGCGGTGAGCGTCACCAGCACGCTGGTGTCGTCCCGGTCCGCGGCGACGATCACCCGGTGCGCGCTGGGCACCGCGGCCTGCCGGAGCACTTCCTCCCGCCTGGCGTCGCCGAGCACGCCCACGCAGCCGTCGGCGGTGGCGGCCTTGATGTTCGCGCCGTTCGTGTCGACCACCACGATGTTCTCCGACGGGTAACCCTGGTCGATCAGGGCCCGCACCGCGGAGCGGCCCTTCATGCCATATCCGATGACCACCGTGTGCTTCTTCACGCGCTTCCTCCACCGGGTGGTCCGGAATTGCTGCCGGCTGCGTTCGGTCAGCACCTCGATGGTCGTCCCGACCAGCACGATCAGGAAGATGAATCGCAGCGGGGTGATCAGCAGGATGTTGGTGATCCGCGCCGACTCGGTGACCGGGGTGATGTCCCCGTAACCGGTGGTCGACAGGGTGACGGTGGCGTAGTACAGAGCGTCGACCCAGGTCCGGATCGTGCCGTCCAGATCACGGTAATCGGCCCGCTCCAGGTAGACGACCGTGGTGGTGATGACAATGCACATGACCGCAATGAATATCCGGAACATGATGGCGCGGAGCGGCCCGTGCTGCTTGTCCGGTAGCGCGAGGCGCGCTGGGCTCTCATCCGCCACAAGGCGGCACCCTACGCGGAGAATGAGCACTCACCGTGCGGCGCCCCGTGGGGCCCCCGCCGGCGTCAGTTGCCCGGGCGCTCCCGGTCGGCAAGGAACGCCTCGAACTGGGCGCCCAACTCGTCGGCGGTGGGCAGCGGCGCGGACTGGGCCAGCAGGCCACGGCCGCTGGCCGAGACGAACGCGTCGTACTGCTGCTCCAACGCGCTGACGATCTCCGCCACCTCATTGCTCTCCGCCAGCTGCTCGGCCAGCTGGGCGCGCACCGTCGCCGCCGCCTCGTCCAGTCCGGTTGTGGGCAGCAGCAGCCCGGTGGCGTCCGCGGTGGCCTGGATCAACGTCCGCGCGGTCTCCGGGTACTCCGAGCGGGCGATGTAGTGCGGCACGTGCGCGGCGAAGCCGATCGTGTCCCGGCCGGCCCGGCCGAACCGGTACTCGAGCAGGCCGACCGCGTGCCCGGGCACCTGCACCGTGCCCAGCCAGTCCTCCTGCTCGGGCAGCAGCCCGGCTCGGGTCGCGTGGCTGGACATGCCCGTCGGCCGGGTGTGCGGAACGGCCATCGGAATCGCCATCAGACCAACGGTCAGCCTGACCTGGAAGCGATCGACGACCTGACCGACGGCGGCGACGAAGCGTTCCCACTGCGAGTCCGGTTCCGGACCTGAGAGCAGCAGGAATGGTGTCCCGTCGGAGTCGCTCAGCCGGTGGATGACCAGCTCGGGCGCCTGGTAGTCGGTGAACGCATTGGCCTGGTAGGTCAGGATCGGCCGGCGTGCCCGGTAATCGATCAGCTGGTCGACGTCGAAGGTGGCCAGCACGCTGTGCTCGAGGCTGTCGAGCAACTGGGTGACGGCCAGCCGCACGCCGGAGCCGGCGTCGATGTACCCGTCCAGAGCAACGATCATCACCGGCTCCCGCAGATCATCGATCTGCGGCTGTTCCAGGTGCAGCTCGTACAGCTCGCCCGGGTCCGCGGTCATGGTGTCCGTCCTGGTCTGTCGGTCGTTCGTGCTCGTGACCCCAATCGTCACCCGCTCCCTGTTCAGCGGCAACGCCGGGCGGCCGTTGGTGATTCCCCATTCTCGAACGGCGTGCAGGCGGTCAACTGAACACGATCGTCCGGGCGCCGTCCCGCAGCACCCGATTCTGCAGGTGATAGGTCAGGCCACGGGCCAGCACCGCCTTCTCGATGTCCCGGCCCCGCCGCACCATGTCCGAAGGGGAATCGCCGTGATCGACGCGGATCACGTCCTGGTCGATGATCGGGCCGGCGTCCAGGTCGGCGCTGACGTAGTGGCAGGTCGCGCCGATGATCTTGACGCCGCGCGCGTAGGCCTGGTGGTACGGGCGGGCTCCGCGGAACGAGGGCAGGAACCCGTGATGTATGTTGATCAGCCGGCCCGCCCACGCGTCGCACAGTTCGGACGGGACCACCTGCATGTACCTGGCCAGCACGATGGCGTCAGGTTCGTGGGCATCGACCTCACCGCGGATCTGCTCGAAGGCGGCAGCTTTGCCAACCTCGTCCTTCGGCACCGGGATCAGCCGAAACGGCAGTCCGAACATCTGCGCCACCGGTCCGAGGTCGGGATGGTTGCCGATCACCACTGCGATGTCCGCGGCCAGTTCGCCCGAGTGCCACCGCGCCAGCAACTCGTACAGGCAGTGGCCCTCCTTGGAGACCAGCACCACGACCGTCTTCCGGTCGGCGCTGTCGGCCACCTGCCAGTCGTCCGCCGCGAGCTCGCCGGCCACCTGACCGAACTGGCGGCGCAACTCGTCGATCCCGAAGCCCACCGAATCGGCGCGGATCGCCTGCCGGGTGAAGAACCGGCCCGACTCGTCATCGGAGTGGTAGGCGGCCTCGGTGATCCAACCGCCGATATCGGCCAGGAACGTGGTGATGCGCGCGACGATGCCGGTGCGGTCGGGACAGCTCAGCGTCAGCACGAAGCGATGATCGTCACCCACAGTGCATCATCGTGTCACGGCATCGGTCGAACGGACGCAGCTGTCCGGATCAGCTGCGGATCAGCCCCCGAGCCGGGTCTTGGTGAACTCCTCCTCGTTCCGGAACAGCTTGCCGACCTGCTCGACGACAACCGCTTCGATCTTGGAACCGAACATCGGGATCGGTACGACGGCCTCACCGTCCACGGTGATCTTGGAACCGGTGCCGTCCGGGACCAGCGTCATCGTCCCCTTCAGCGAAGCCGGAGCGCCCTTGACGACGACCGAGAACTGCGCCGAGTAGCCGTCACCGTCGGCGTGCCAGTCCTCGATACGCTCGGTGGCGGGGTCGCCCGGGATCATCGAGGCCACCATCGAGGGCAACACCGAGGACGGGATGCTCTGCCTGGTGACGATCTTGACCGCGCCGTCGGTGGCGTCCACGCTGACCACCGTCGAGTCGAGGCCACCCGCGTCGTGCAGCCGCGACTCGATGAAGTCGTGGTCACCGAACAGCGCGAAGACCTCCGCCGCGGGCGCGTCGTAGTGCTGGGACATGCTGAGCTTGGTGGGCACCGTCGGCACTCCTGATTGTTGTTCGCTCACCGGTACGGGTGACTGGTAGGGCGTGACTGGTGGGGCGTGACTGGTGGGGCGTGACTGATCCGGGCCGGCACGGGAAGCCGGGGGCCGGCAGTCCGGACCATTGGCCCGTCGATCATCACCGGCCCACACTCCGTCCGCAACCTCCCCGTTCGGGTGGGCCTTCGCGGGTTCCCTGCCGCGTCGGCCGCTGAACGTTACGGTCGTCACGTTCGGGTCGATGCAGATCCTGTGTGCACGGGTGGCGTCGACTGCTGTGACGCACCCTTCAGCCGCACGTCAGTGACATGAGGAGCAATGCCAGTGGCCAGTCATCCACTCGATTCCCTGAGTGCCGAGGAGTTCCGGCGCACCACGGCCGCATTGCGGGCAGGCGGGCAGCTGACGCCGACCCGTCGGTTCGCGTCCATCACGCTGGACGAACCCGCCAAGGCGACGGTGCTGGCCTGGCGCGAGGGCGACCCGATCGAGCGCCGGTCGTTGAGCGTGATGTGGGACCGGTCGGACAACAAGACCTACGAGGCCGTCGTCGAGCTGGCCGATGCCGGAGACACCGTGGTCTCGTTCGATCACATCCCGGGCGTGACGCCGAACTTCACCCCCGACGAGTGGCATGACTGCGAGGTCGCCCTCAAGCAGGAGCCGCGGGTGGTCGAAGCACTGGCCGAGCGCGGGATCACCAACCTCGACCTGGTGCTGATCGACGTGTGGACCTACGGGTATGCGGTGATGCCGGAGCAGTGGCGAGATCGCCGGCTCGGCTGGGCGGACGTCTGGGTGCGGTCCAGCCCGACCGGTAACCCGTATGCGAACCCCGTGTCCGGACTGAAGTTCATCGTGGACATGAACACCATGGAATTGCTGGACATCGACCGCGCACCGCTCGTCGACCCGGCGCCGGTGATGGGGGAGTACGAGCCGGACCTGGTGCCCGGTCAAACCCTGCGCGATGACATCAAGCCGCTGCACATCACCCAGCCCGACGGCCCGTCGTTCGAGATCGACGGCAACGTGATCCGTTGGCAGAACTGGAGTTTCCGGCTCGCCTTCAACTACCGTGAGGGTCCGGTGATCCACCAGGTCAGCTACGACGACCACGGCACCGAGCGGGACATCGCCTACCGGATGTCGTTCGCCGAGATGATCGTTCCGTACCGGGATGCCAGCTTCGACCACTACCGGCGCACTGCCTACGACATCGGCGAGTGGGGGCTCGGCTACATGACCACCTCGCTCGACCTCGGCTGCGACTGCTTGGGCGAGATCCGTTATGTGGATGCCACTCTCACCGACAGCCTCGGTGAGCCTTTCGACATCAAGAACGCCATCTGCCTGCACGAGGAGGACAACGCCGTGCTGTGGAAGCACGTCGACTCGATCAACGGTCGGGCCGAGGTGCGGCGGCAGCGCCGCATGGTGGTGTCCATCCATGCCACCGTGGCCAACTACGAATACCTGGTCTACTGGCGCTTCTACCAGGACGGCAACATCGAGTGCGAGGTGCGGGCGACCGGGATCATGGTCACCACCCCGTACGCGGAGGGCACCGATGCGCCCCGCACCGGAACCGTGGTGGACCAGCGCACCTACGCCCCGTACCACCAGCACTTCCTGGTCGCCCGGCTCGACATGGACATCGACGGCCGGACCAACACGGTCCTCGAGGTCGACTCGCAGGCCGAGCCGATCGGCCCGGCCAATCCGTACGGTCTTGCCCTGACCACCAAGGCCACCCCGATCGCGTCGGAGTCCGAATCCGCCCGTGACTTCAACTGGGATACCCAGCGCGGCTGGAAGGTGATCAACCCGGAAAAGCTCAACGGGCTGGGCACTCCGGTGTCCTACAAGCTGGTGCCCGGGGCGGCGTTCCCGGTGATGATGGACCCGCAGTCGCCGCAGTACCTGAGGGCTCCGGTGATGGGCCACACGCTCTGGGTCACCCGGCAGCACGACGACGAGAAGTGGCCTGCCGGAACGTATCCCACGCAGAGCGCCACCGACGGCGGGCTGACCCGGTGGATCGCCGACGACGAACCGCTGCTGTCAACGGATGTCGTGCTCTGGTACGTGTTCGGTATTCACCACATCACCAGGCCGGAGGAATGGCCGATCATGGCGGTGGACGCGGTGTCGTTCTGGCTCAAGCCCTTCGGCTTCTTCGACCGGAACCCGTCGCTGGACGTGCCGCCGCAACCGGGGCACGGCAGGAACGTGGTGGAAGGTGCACCGGAGCACGCCACGGGGCACGCTGCGGCCGGAGACGGACCGAGCTGCCACTGATCTGCTGACCGAGATGCGCCCGCCCCCCAATCAGTGGGGCCGGGCCAGGATCTCGCCGTGCGGGATCAGGAACCAGCCGTCGTCGGCGGCCGCCCAGTCGTGCCAGGCCCGGCTGATGTCCTGCAGGTCGCCAACGGTGGCCCGGCCGCTGTCGACCGCCTGGTCGGCCAGTGCCGACTGCACGATGCGGTCCGCCCACATGCCGCCCCACCAGGAGCGGTCGGCCGGCGTGGCGTAGCACCAGACGCCGGCCGACGCGGTGGTGTCGTCCAGTCCGGCGGCATGGGCCCAGGCCAGCAGGCGGCGCCCGGCGTCCGGCTCGGCGTTGTTGTCCCGTGCGCACGCCCGGTACAGGGCGAGCCAGGCGTCCAGCCGCGGGTCTTCCGGCCACCAGGTGAACGCGGCGTGGTCGGCGTCCCGAGCGGCGATGACGCCGCCCGGTCGGCAGACCCTGGCCATCTCGCGCAGGGCGGCGACCGGGTCGGTCAGGTGCTGCAGCACCTGATGGGCGTGCACGACGTCGACGCTCGCGTCGGGGAGGTCGAGCGCGTACACGTCACCGATCTCGAAACTCACCGTGTCCACGCCGGCGGCGCTGGCCGCGGCCCGGCCCTCGGCCAGAGCAGTGTCGGCCCGGTCGATCCCGATCACCCGTCCGGGCGAGACCCGCCTGGCCAGGTCGATGGTGATGGTGCCCGGCCCGCAACCGACGTCGAGCACACGCTGGCCCGGTCGCAGGTGCGGCAGGAGGTACCCGGCGGAGTTCTCCGCGGTACGCCAACGGTGCGAACGCAGCACGGTCTCCGCGTGACCGTGCGTGTAGGTGTCCTCGATCCTGCCCACCGGCTTCCTCGCCAGCTACCCGCCGCCGGCCCCGGAGAGGACGGTGAACATGCCGGTGACCAGCAACCCCAGGATCAGGAACATGATCACCGTGGTGACCGGCCGTGGCGGCGGGGGCATGTTGGCCAGGCCGCCGACCGCGGCCATGAGGCCGGCGCAGACGCCCAGTGCGAGCCAGGATGTCAATAGTGGACTCATCAATTCGCCCTTCCACGACCGGCCAGCAGTCTCGGCGTTCACCGCAGGACAAGTGCCACC
>DASQFG010000023.1:0-1807 GCA_035633315.1 Nakamurella sp.
CGGCTTGGTGTCCGCGGCGAGCGAGGCGGTCGCCGCGTCGCGCGCGTTGGCCGAGCACGGCGGGATGGGCGGCGGCGCCCGGTTGCCGACGACCGGGCGACTCCCGGCGGGAACGGTCGGTCACGGTGACCTGCAGAGCCCCACCGATCAGCTGCGCGCGCTGGCCGCGGGAATGCGGGAGCTGACCCAGGGCTGATCGGGCGCCTTGACGGTGCCTAGCCGCCCCGACGCGCGGACGCGCCGAGCTCATGGCGACCGGCGTCGTGGGCGTTGCCGAATCGTCCGGCATCTGAGCGCCGCTTTTATGGACTCGGCGCCGAGACATGTTGGCGCCCAGACCTTATCACCGACGCCGAGTGGGGGGCGAGACCAGTGGCGGCGGTCAGTGCGCGGCGATGTCCTGGGCGATGCCCTGTGCGGGAATCCGATCCACATCGCTGCGAGTCGGTTCGTGTTCGTGCCCGCTCCTGGCCGACTCGGACTTCGGTATCTGAGAGTTCGCTGCGCCGACCCCTACCAGTCCCGGCCACAGCAGGTCCAGCAGGTGGTCAGGCAGGTCGGGATACGCCTGCCGTCGTCCCATGCTGTGCACCTGCAGGATCACCGGCCCGATGAGGGCCATGGCGGCCAACTCGATGTCCAGGTCGGGCCGCAGCTCACCGCGCTCAACGCCGTCGCGCAGCACCGAATGAAGCCATTCGCGGCGGGGGATGATCACCCGATCGAAGTACTCGGCGTACAGATCGGGCTGGCTGACGCTGTACACCATCATTCTCGGCATGATGCGGCCGGCCAACGAGTCGGCGTCCCTGTTGGACATGTGTTCCAGGCCCATCAGCAGCCGGTCCCGGCTACCGCCGGGCGGCAGGGGATCGGTCTCCCGTGGGAAGTCGTCGTTGAGGGTGGCGAGCGCATCGATGACCAGTTCCCGTTTGCCGGCCCATCGCCGGTAGATGGTCGCCTTGCTGACCCCGGCCTTGACCGCAACCGCCTCCATCGTCAAGGAGTAATAGCCCTCGTCGGCGAACAGTTCCAGGGTGGCGTTGATGATCGCCCTGTCGGCCCGCGGCTCTCTGGGTCGGCCCGGCCGCCGGCCCTCCCAGCCGGCGGGCTCGACGGTCGTCATCGGCGGTTCGCTTGGTCCGCCCCGCCCGCGACAAGTTCCTCCGGCGTGGCGTGCCTGCCGACAAACGCTCCGTTCGCTGCTGCGCCACCGGTGGTTGTTCCTAGCCAGGTCCGATCGGCCCTGGCGCCGTTGGCCGCACCGCCGTTGGCGGGCCCTCCATTGGCTGTGGCGCCGTTCTCCATCGCCCGGCCGTCGCTTGCGGCGTTGGCTGCGGTGACGTACACGTCGCCGTCGGACACCAGATCTGCTTCGGCGCTGTTCGTCGGCAGGGCCTGGTGCGCGGGCGCATCCGCCACACCGACGGGCGCTCCGTGTCGGGCGAGGTGCCCGCCATCCTCGCGCGCGTGATGCCTGCCGGTCGGGACGTACTCCAGGGGAATGTCTCCGACGTGCTCGAGGTCGTTGCCTTCTTCGTCGACAAAGTGCACCCGGCCCTCGGCTGCGCCGTCGTCGTCCGGCGAGTCCTCGCCGGGATGCGATCCCGCCCAGGCAACGGCCTCGGCCCTGGCCGGCAGCCAGACCAGCACCACTGCGATCGCGATGACCAGGAGTCCCGCGGAAACGAATGCCGCGGTGTGCAGAGCCGGCATGAACGAGTCGTTGGCCGCCTGCCGAAGCTGATCGATCAACGGTGCCGGCACCGTGCCGGTCGCTGCCAGCCGGTCTGCGACCTCGTTGGTG
>DASQFG010000024.1:0-4675 GCA_035633315.1 Nakamurella sp.
GGAGATCGACCAGCCGTTCCACCCGATCGGTCAACCGGACGCCGGTTTCCAGACCGACGGTCGCGACATGTCGATCTTCACCACCGTTGCCCCGTCGTACGCCGAGGTGCTCGAGGTCCGGGCGGACCGCGTCGCCATGATGCGCGACTTCCTCGGCGCCGTCACGTCGGAGGAGCTGGCCGCGACCCGGAAGAATCCGCATGCCCCCGACTACCAGGAGACCGTCCTGAGTTGCCTGCACGTGATCCTCGAGGAGGAGTGGGAGCACCACCGTTACGCGGTCCGCGACCTCGCTGCGATCGAGGCGGAGGCCGGCGCATGAGTGAGCTGGGACGCCACTGAATTGGTGTGCACGAAAGAAGGTCACCCTCAGTCGCGGGAAGTTCGAATGTGCAGAGAGCGTAGCGAGGAGAGTCTGCCGATGCTTCGACGATCGGCCGTGCGCGACCAGACCTCGCTCATCCGCTGCGCGCGCTGTTGGGCTCGCGACCGTCGTTGGTACGAACCGACCACACGAACCCTGCGAATGCCGGGATCCCGGTCAGAACGGCCCAGCCGAAACGGTGCGCTGCCTGGAACAACTCGGACGCCAGAACCAGCGGGTCGACGAACGACACCGTCGTGACCGATGCTGCCGGTCGGCGCGGCCGAGCCGGGTGCGGCCGACCGCTCGGATGATGCGTGTGCAAGGGGATTCCCAGCGCGGCAAGAGCGTCTCGCGCCTCGGGATCGCCGCGCTCAGCCCAGGCCTGCACGACGCGCACCTTGACGACATCAGCGACCCGCCTGTCCGCGGAATCGCTGGGCAGCTCGTCCGTGCCGTGGCCATGGACGAGCAGCAGCCGGCCGCCGGTGTCCCGGAGGAGCACATCCCCTGGGCCGTGTTCAGGGGTTCCGGCGAGCAGGACGCTACCGATGTGTGGCCGGGAGACAAGGGCGGCCGGAACGTTGCCGGACCGGAGAATGGCGTGGATCCGTTGCAGCCGTGCGGTCATCGACAACCTTCCTCGAGCTCGGCGAGCCGTCCTGCACCGACCGGTTGACAGCACGGCCAAGATCATCGCTGGCCGTCGTGGGCATCCGTGGCACTCATGTCGTCGGCCTACCGGGCATCGGCGGCCGTGTGGACGAGCGAGTGCGCGGACCGTGTCACCCACCCGGCGGCCGGGCGTCGGCTGCCACAGGAGGTGGGGTACTGAAGCGAACGGGGCGTTCATCTGTCGACTCTCATCAGACCCCTTTCCGGTGAAGCAGATCACCGTCTTTGGTCGGATGTTCAGGGCCGAAAGTCACATCGTCGCCAACATGATGTTCAGTGTGCGTCAGACGTGGCCACGATCTGTTTGCGGGTGCTCGTGTCCTCTCGGCAACGGGAAGGGGCTGGTCTCGCGTGACGAGGTACGTGATCGGACCGGAACCTTCGGAATCCCCGATCCCGCCGCCGGGGCTGCTGGCCGTGGGGTAGCGATCGCTCCCGCTCTATCCGGCTGCGCCGGCGCCTCCACGGGTGCGGTGGTTTCAGAAACCGCAGAACGGACCCGCTGCGACCCGGCCCCTTTCAGGGTTGCAGGTCGGTGGCGGCGCGGAGTGAGCCGTCCATGTGGAACGGTGTCGAGGTGTGTTCGTGGACGATCCGCCACTGCCGGTCGGTGCGTCGCAGCCCGAGGGTGGACCGGTACCACAGGGTGAACGGCTGCGGGGAGTCCGGGGGTGCGCCCATGCTGTCCAGGCTGGTGCACAGTGCGAGGTCACCGTCGACGGTGACCCGCAGGTCGCGGACCTCGGCCCACACGCTGCCGCCCTTCTCGGCGAACCAGGCCTGCAGCTGGGCGATGTCTCGGGTGCCGTTCGGTGGTTGCACCAACGGCGGTGCGAGGCTGAACACCACGGCGTCCGGCGCGTACGAGGAGCAGATGGTTTCCGCGTCACCGGTGCGCATCGCCGTCGTCCGGTCTTGAATCAACGTGCGGATGGCTGTTTCGTCGTCCATGTGATCCTCCTGGTGGTGGGCGCCGGCGGTCGGGCGCTCTCACCACGATGTCGAGACCGGGGCGCCGGTTTCGACATCAGGGAAACGACGCCGTCAACGACTTGGAGGACCAGCCGGTGAAATATCTGATCATGGTGCAGAGCAACCCGACCTCACTTGCGCACTGGGAAACCCTGACCGACGAGGAGAAGGAAGAGTTCGGCCGGGCGCATTTCGCGCTGACCGACGCGTTGCTCGACTCGGGGCACCTGGTGACCTCGGCTGGCCTCACCCCAGTCGAAACGGCCAAGCAGGTCACCGTCCGCGACGGGGTGACCGTCGCCACCGACGGCCCGTTCGCCGAGGTCAAGGAGCATCTCGCCGGGTTCTACCTGGTGGAGTGCGCCGACATGGACGAGGCCATCGGCATCGCCGCCCGGGTCCCGGACGCGGAGTTCACCTACGTGCAGGTGCGGCCGGTGTACGACCGCAGCCTGCTCGACGGGTGACCTCGTTCCACCCCGACCGCCGCGTCGAGGAACTCCTGCGTGAGCTCGCGCCGGCGGTGCTGGCCGCCGTCGCCCGCCGGCATCAGGGGTTCGACATGTGTGAGGACGCAGTCCAGGAAGCCCTGATGGTGGCGGCGGCGAGATGGCCGGTCGATGGTGTCCCCGGGAACCCGAAGGGTTGGCTGGTCACCGTCGCCTCCCGGCGGTGGATCGAGATCTGGCGCAGCGAGGCCGCCCGCCACCGGCGAGAGCGTGCCGGCGACGGGACGACCGCGCCGGACGCCGCGTCCGCACCCACCAGGGACCGGGACGACTCGCTGACGTTGCTGTTCCTGTGCTGCCACCCGGCGCTCACGCTGGTCTCGCAGGTTGCGCTCACGCTGCGGGCGGTTGGCGGGTTGACCACCTCCGAGATCGCCCGCGGGCTGCTGGTGCCGGAGTCGACGATCGCGCAACGCATCACCCGGGCCAAGGCGCGGATCCGGGACAGCGGGGCGAGGTTCACCATGCCCGACGATGCACAGCGACCGGCGCGGTTGGCCGCCGTCCTGCGGGTGCTCTACCTGGTGTTCAACGAGGGGTACACCGCGACCTCCGGTGCCCGCCTGCACCGGGTTGAGCTCAGCGCGGAGGCCATCCGGCTCACCCGCCAGTTGCGGGCGGCGCTGCCGGGCGAGGGTGAGGTGGCCGGACTGCTCGCCCTCATGCTGCTCACCGACGCCCGACGGGCGGCCCGGACGACGGTGGCCGGCGGCCTCATCCCGTTGCCCGAACAGGATCGCGGCCGGTGGGATCCGGCCCTCATTGCGGAGGGCAGCGCATTGCTCACCGGCACGCTGCCCACCTCGACGATGGGCCCGTACCAGGTGCAGGCCGCCATCGCCGCGGTCCACGACGAAGCGCCCAGCGTCGCCGACACGGACTGGCCGCAGATCCTCGGCCTCTACGACATCCTGCTGACGATGGCGCCCGGCCCCATGGTGACGCTCAACCGGATCGTCGCGGTCGCCATGGTCCACGGACCGGAGATGGGCTTGCAGGCGTTACATCTCGCGGAGCCGGCACTTGTCGGGCAGCACCGGATCGCGGCGGTCCGCGCCCACTTGCTCGACCTCGCCGGCCACCCGGACCAGGCCCGAGAGCAGTATGAACTCGCCGCCCGGACGGCCCTGAACCTCCCCGAACGGCGCTACCTGGAAGCACGCGCCGGGCTGACAGCCGGGCAACCCACGTCCGGGATCCACCACCGGTCGTGATCGACTGCGAGACAACGGATCTGCCGGGGATACTCCTGGGAGGGGTTGGACAACACAACGTGCCGAAGAGCATCGACGCGGCGGGCGAAGGCAATGACCTCGACGCGGTGCGCCGTCCGCGACGACATCCGGCGGTGCAGCTAGTGGAGCTCGGACCCAGGCCATTGAGGGACAGCTGATCGGTGCTGCTGGAAGGCTGGCGCCAGCGTGTTGATGAGGAGGGTGCAGGCTCCCTCGATACTGGTGCCAAGATATCGCCCTGGTAGCTGCCGTCGGCTGTGCTCCGGTTGGAAGGCGTTGCCCGCGAAGAACACCGGAATACCCAGTGCGTCAACAGCGCGGAGCGCGACAATGGCGTGCGGCAGCCCACGGCTTTCGGTGGAATTGACGACTACAGCCGTTGCATCGGCGGCCCGCGCGGCGATCGTGAGCGTGAACGTCGAGGTCCGGGAACCCAGCACCTGGCAGGGCCAGCGTTGGAATCGCAACAGCAGCGCCAAGGACTCGAGACTGATCACGTGCCGATCGCGGGGGCCGCAGGCCAGCAAGATCGGTCCGATTTCCTGTGGTGGGGGTGCGAACGATCCTCGATGGTTCAGCCACGTTCGGATTGCCTCAGTGGCCATGACGTCCCGCGCGGCGTCGCGCTGGCCCATCGCCATCAGTAGGCGCAGTTGCCGCGTCGCGGGTATCACGATGTCATCAACGCATCGAGCAAGTCCGATTACCGTCACTGCCAGATCCAGCTGGGCTTGAAGTCCGAGTGGATCAAGGTCTTCTGACGCCTTCAGGACGCGGCGAATGAGTTGTGCTGCAGGGGCTTCGGTGCCTACTCCGGCTGTTTGCGCCACCCGATTCGGGCCGGTGGGTGCGCCGCCCCCGACAGACGGCGCCTCCGACAACGCTTGCCCCTTTCCAGCGAACGAACGCCGAAAAACCGC